>NZ_JBHMIR010000038.1:0-43171 GCF_048060285.1 Micromonospora sp. LOL_025
ACCACTACGCCCAGTGGGAGCAGCAGGCCGCCGACCTCGTCACCGAGCACTGGAACAGCTGACAGCAACACGTGAACAAGGCTGGCCGGCACCCCCACCCGGGGTGCCGGCCAGCGGCGTCTGCGTCGGTGGGCGCCTGTCAGCGGGGAGTCGTGGCGTGGACCCGGACGACCACGGCGGTGGCGTTGTCGTCGCCGCCGGCCTCCAGGGTGTCGTCGAGCAGGTCCCGCACCGCCTCGTCCGGTCGCGGCGCCGCCAGGAGTTCCCGCATCAGGTGATAGTCGACCTGGTCGCTGACGCCGTCGGTGCAGAGCAGCCAGACGTCGCCGGGGCGCAGCGACACCGCGAGCAGGTCCGCCTCCGGCTCGTCCGGATGGCCGGCGTAGCGGGTGAGCTGGTAGCGGGCGCGACGGGCGGCGGGGGAGTCGACCGGGTACCAGCCGTGCAGCACGCCCAGCCAGGCCGCCGTGTGGTCGACGGTGACGAGTTCCAGCAGGCCGTCGCGCAGCCGGTAGGCGCGGGAGTCGCCGAGCTGGACGAGCCAGCCCTGCCCTCCGTCGGGCTCCACGAGCAGGGCGGTCAGGGTGCAGCCGGTCAGCTCCGCCAGCTGCGCGCCGGCGGCGCGTACGGCTGACTGGACGTGGGCCACGGCGGCGCGCAACCGGCGCGCGTCGACCGCGGGCCAGGCGGCCGCGACCCGCGCGACGAGGGTGCCCATGGCCGTCGTGCCGGCGCGGCGGCTGCCCTCGCCGGCGCCCATGCCGTCGGCCACCGCGACGAACGGCAGTGCGGGGTCGATGTGCAGCACGTCGAAGTTGGCCGGGTAGCGGTTGCCGACCACGCTGCCGCCGGCGAACTCCAGCGTGACCTCGCCGAGCGGGAGACGGCGCACGTCACCGGGCACGGTTACCTCGGCGCGGCGGCCGGCGGAGGGGCACCGGCGGATCGTACTGCGGGTGCTCGGCGAAGGTGTTCCGGATTGCCACGCTCGCGGCCACTCAGTCGAGACAGAAGTCGTTGCCCTCGATGTCCTGCATCACGAGGCACGACTCGTTGTGGTCGTCGGCGAGCAGTAGTCGCACGCGTACCGCGCCGAGCGCGACCAGCCGTGCGCATTCGGTCTCGAGCGCGGCCAGGCGCTCCTCGCCCACGAGCCCGGTGCCGACCCGTACGTCAAGATGCAGTCGATTCTTGACGACCTTGCCTTCGGGTACGCGCTGGAAGAACAGTCGTGGCCCCGCACCTGTGGGATCGACGCAGGCGAACGCTGACCCCTGTCGCTCGGGCGGCAGCGCGCGGTCGAAATCGTCCCAGGTCGCGAACCCCTCCGGTGGCGGCGGTACGACGTATCCCAACACCTCGCACCAGAAGCGGGCGACGCGCTCGGGTTCTGCGCAGTCGAAGGTGACCTGGACCTGCCTGACCGACGCCATCGGCCCACCATAGCGGTGGGCCTTGATCGGGGGGTGTCAACATGGGTTGACACGGCGGCGATGTCAACGTAAGTTGACGACATGAGTCAGGCAACGGAACTCGCGGCGGCAGCCGGCAGCACCGACCCCCGGGTCGGGCTGCGCGCCGTCCGCGCGCTGCGCCGGTTGCTCGAACGGCTCGAGGTGGTCCAGGTGGACAACGCCCGTCGACAGGGCTGGTCCTGGCAGGAGATCGCCGACGAGCTCGAGGTCAGCCGGCAGGCCGTCCACAAGAAGCACGCCGGTCGTCCGGCCGTCGGATCCTCCTGGGAGGCGTGATGTTCGAACGGTTCACCGACCGGGCCCGCACGGTCGTGCGGCACGCCCGGGACGAGGCCCGGACCGAGGGCCGGCGGCCCGTCGGCACCGAGCACCTGCTGCTCGCCCTGCTCTCCGACGGCGACAGCCTCGCCGCCCGGGTGCTCGCCGAGGCCGGCCTGCGCGCCGACGACCTGCGGGCCCGCGTCCGCCGGCACACCGAGCGGGGAGCCACCGGCCTCGCCGACGCCGACGCCGCGGCCCTGCGCGAGATCGGCATCGACCTGGCGGCCATCGTGGCCCGGATCGAGGAGTCCTTCGGCCCGGACGCGCTGCGCGAGGCCGCGCCGGAGCCGCGCCGCCGCTGGGGTCGTCGGCGGTACGCGGGCGGCCCCTTCTCCCCGCGCGCCAAGAAGGTGCTGGAGCTGGCGCTGCGGGAGGCGTTGCGACTGCGCCACCGCCACATCGGCACGGAGCACATCCTGCTCGGCGTGCTCCGCGAGGGGCGAGGGCTGGGCGCCCTGGTGCTCACCGAGGCCGGAGCCGACCTCGACGACCTGCGCCACCGCGTGGAGACCGCCCTCCGTACCCCCGCCTGACCACCCACCCCGCCCCCGGGACCCGCCCGTCGATGATGAGGTTGGCGGTGTTGTCGATCTCCAGGACCGCGGTCAACTTCATGATCGACGGGTCGCTGGCGGGGCGAGGCGGGGCCGGGTGGGCGGGGGACAGCGCGGGGGGACAGCGCGGGGCGGGGGCAAACGTGTTTCCGCTGCGCGTAAGGTCACCGTCCGCCGGGTCGCTGCCGTGCCGGATCTGCTGCACACTGGCGCCGTGGATCCTCGACAGGACAAGCGACGCGCGGCGCACGACGGCGGTCTGCGCTCCGCCGTGGTGGTCAACCCGGTGAAGGTGGCCGATCTCGACGAGCTGCGGCGGACGGTCCACGACGCCCTCGCCGCGGCCGGCTGGCCCGAGCCGCTGTGGTTCGAGACCACGGTCGAGGACCCGGGCCGCGGCCAGACGCAGGAGGCGGTCGAGGCCGGCGTGGACGTCGTCTTCGCCTGCGGCGGCGACGGCACCGTGATGGCCTGCGTCAGCGGCCTGGTCGGCACCGACGTGGCGCTCGCCGTGCTGCCCCAGGGCACCGGCAACCTCCTCGCGGCCAACCTGGGCCTCTCGGGTGACCTGGCCGCCGGGCTGGAGGTCGCCGTCGAGCGGGGCCGCCGGCTGCTCGACGTCGGCGCGGTCGAGGACCACTACTTCACCGTGATGGCCGGTATGGGCTTCGACGCCCAGATGCTCGCCGACACCTCCGAGACCACCAAGAAGCGGATCGGCTGGCCGGCGTACGTGGTGGGGGCCGCCCGGCACCTGCGCGACCGGCCGATGAAGGTCTCCATCCGCATCGACGACCAGCAGCCGATCCGCCGCCGGGCCCGCTCCGTGCTCGTCGCCAACGTCGGTCGCCTCCAGGGCGGCGTGCGGCTGCTCACCGACGCCGAACCGGACGACGGCTACCTCGACGTCGCGGTGCTCACCCCGCGTACGCTGCGGCACTGGCTCGCGCTCGGCTGGGCGGTCGTCCGCAAGCAGGACCGCGTGCCCCGGATGGAGGTCTTCCGGGCCCGACGGGTGGAGATCACCAGCAACCGGGCCCAGCCGCGGGAGCTCGACGGCGACCTCATCGAGCCGGGTCGCACCCTCAAGGCCGAGATCCGGCGGCGGGCGCTGTGGCTCTGCGTGCCGCAGCCGGCGCAGGATCCCGACCTCGCCGAGGACGCGCAGGCGGCCGCCGAGCGTGGTGAGCAGCTCATCGAGGACGCGCGCCGTGAGTAGCACCCGGATGGTGCCGGAGACCCGGCTGATGCCCGACGAGGAACTCAACGCCGACGACGCCTGGCACACACTGCGCCGGCAGGGCGGCTGGCACCTGCTGCGTGACGCGTTCATCCGGTTCCGCTACGGCGACGGGTTCAGCCACTCGCGCGCCTTCGCGCTGCAACTCTGCCTCGCCGTGGTGCCGTTCCTGATCGCGCTGACCGGCCTGATCAGCGAACTCGGCGTGGAGGAGGGCGGCCGGGTGGTCGCCGACACGGTGCTCGCGCTCACCCCCGGGGCCAGCGAACCGATGGTGGCCGAGCTGCTCGGCGAGGGGGACCGCACCGAACGCGCCGGGGAGCTGGCGCTCAGCCTGGGCATGCTCACCGGCCTGGTCGCGCTGACCACCACCATGGCCCAGATCGAGCGCGGCGCCAACCGGATCTACGGCGTGGAACGCGACCGGCCCGCGCTGTGGAAGTACGTCCGCGCCAGCGTCCTCGCCCTCACCGCCGGCGTACCGGCGCTCACCGGGTTCCTGATCCTCGTCGGCGGCGGCCCGATGGGCGACTCGGTGCAGCGGCACTACGCGTGGGGCGAACTCGCCAACGGCCTCTGGAACGTGGTGCGCTGGCCGCTCAGCCTGGGCCTGACCGTCCTCGCCGTCGCGGTGATCTTCCGGCACGCCCCCCGCCGCAAGCAGCCCGGCCTGTCCTGGCTCTTCTTCGGCGCCGGCATCGCCACCGCGCTGTGGTGGTTGGCCAGCCTGCTGCTCGCCGCGTACGTGCGGTTCAGCGGCGGGTTCGGCCAGACGTACGGGGCGCTGACCGGGATGATGGCGCTGCTGCTCTGGGCCAACCTGACCGGCATGGCGCTCTTCGGTGGACTGTCCTTCGCCGCCCAGCTGGAGGCGCTGCGCATCGGGGTGCGCGAGCCCGCCCAGCCCGACCTCTGGGAGCCCGAGGCCCAGCGCCAGGAGATCCACGACACCGGCGAGATGAGCTCCCTGTAGCTCCGCATCGGACACCCCTCGGTGTACGCGGAGCGCCGATCGGGTAATGCGGCACGCCAGAAGCGAGAGGGAGGCTGCCGTGGGCGCGGTCAAAGAGGCGTTACGACGACCCTTGGGTCACTTCACCGAGCGGACCCTCGCCGGCCTGGCGATCGTGCTCGGTGCCGGGGTCGGTTTCGGGGTGCTCCTCGTCCTGGTCCGGACCCGGTGGTCCCCGCTCTACGACGTCGACCACGGCGTGGCCGCCTGGCTCAACGACCTGGTCGCCCCGCACGGGCCGCTGGTGACCGTGCTCAACGCGCTCACCGACCTGGGCGGGCGGGCGATCATCATCTGGCTGGTGTCGGTCGCCGTGGTCGGCCTGCTGATCCGCAAGCAGGGCCGGCTCGCGGTGTTCCTGATCGTCACCGGCGTCGGCGCCCTCGTCCTCGACCCGGCGCTCAAGACGCTGGTGGACCGGCTGCGCCCCGAGGTAGAGGTGCCGATCGGCACGTACGCCGGGGACAGCTTCCCCAGCGGACACGCGCTGGGCTCGATGGTCGCGTACGGGGCGCTGCTGCTGGTCTTCCTGCCGGCCATGTCGCGCCGCTGGCGCAAGCCCGCGATCGCCCTGGTCGCCCTCGTCGTGTTCCTCATCGGCCTGACCCGGATCGCGCTGGGCGTGCACTTCGTCTCGGACGTGCTCGGGGCCTGGCTGCTCGGCGCCGCCTGGCTCGGCGTCACCGCGTACGCCTTCCGGCTCTGGCGGCTGGAGCGCGGCCGGCCGGTCCCGGCGCTCAGCGACGGTCTGGAGCCGGAGGCCGCGCACGACGTGGCGCCCGCCCCCGACGAGGCGCACCTGCTGCCGCACCCCCGGGCCGCCGTGTTCGAGCTGATCGTCGGCTGGGTGCTGATCCTCGGCGCGCTCTACGGCTTCGGCATGTTCGTCAGCTACCACGCCGGCGGCACCTTCTTCGCCACCCTGGACACGGACGTGCCGAGGTGGTTCGCCGAGCACCGCACCCCCGGCCGGGACGACTTCAGCTACTGGTGGAGCAAGGTCGGCGACACCCATGCCATCCTGCTCATCTCGCTGGTCTTCTGCCCGCTCGTGCTCGCGGTGTGGCGGCGCTGGCGGCCGGTGCTGTTCGTGGCGCTGACCATGTTCGGCGAGCTGACCCTCTTCCTCGCCTCCGCCGCCGCGGTCGACCGGCCGCGCCCACCCGTCGGCAACCTCGACGGGCCGATGCCGACGTCCTCCTTCCCGTCCGGCCACATCGCCGCCACGCTCTGCGTCTGGGTGGCGATCGCGGTGATCGTCTTTCCGCGTACCGACCGGTGGTGGCGGTGGCTCTTCGTGGCGCTGGCGGTCGTGATGCCGGCCGGCGTGGCGATCAGCCGGATGTACCGGGGGATGCACCACCCCACCGACTTCATGGGCGCGATCATCCTCACCACCCTCTGGATCGGGCTGCTCTACTGGGTGGTCCGCCCCAACGAGGACCTGCGCGAGGGCAACCGGCCGAGCATCGAGTCCGAGGACGTGCACACCCTCGACGACGAGCTGGCCAAGGCCGCCCGGGCGGACTGACGCCGCCGATGCTGCGGGCGATGACCTGGAACATCCGGACCGGCGGACGGGACTCCGGCGGCGCCGACCGCCGGGACCGGCTGGTCCGGGTCGTCGCCGACGAGCGGCCGGACGTGCTGGCGTTGCAGGAGCTGCGGGGCTTCGACGCAGGCGGCGTGCTCGCCGACTTCGCGGGCCGGGTGGGGATGCGTCCCCACCTGGCCCGTTCCTGCTTCGGCCAGCCGGTGGCGGTGCTGCTGCGCCCGCCGCTGCGCGCCCTCGCCGCGACCCGGGTGCGCCGACCGTTCCACCACGCCGCGCAGCGGGTCACCGTGGCGACCAGCGCCGGCCCGCTGACGGTGCTGAGCGTCCACCTCGACCCGTACTTCGGGCTGCGGCGGCGCGTCGAGGCGGGCTGGGCCGCCGCCGCGCTGCGCCGCGCGCCGCGGGAACTGGGGCTGTTGGCCGGCGACCTCAACACCCTCGACCCGGTCGCCGACCACACCGAGCGCATCGCCCGGCTCCCGGCCGCGTACCGCCGCCGTCACCTGCGCCGGGACGGGCGGACGGTGGAGACCCGGGCGGTGGCCCGGTTGCTCGCCGCCGGCCTGGTCGACCTGTACGCGGCGGCGGGAGCACCCGACGGCGGGCTGACCGCGCCCACCCGGCACGGCGGCGGGGCGGAGTTCTCCGGGATGCGGCTGGACTACCTGCTCGGCACGGCGGCGCTCGCCGGCCGGGTGCGGGACTGCCGAGTGCTCCGGGGCGGCGAGACCGAGTACGCCTCCGACCACTATCCGGTCGTGGCGGACCTGGACCTCGACCCGGCCTGACGGCCTGACCGCCCGCCCTGTCGCTCCGCCCGCCTTGCCGGTCCGCCCGCCTTGCCGGTCCACCTGCCTTGCCGGTCCGGTCACCCGGCCGGCCCCAGTCCGTCCGGCGGGCCGCGACGGTGGGGCGTTGCCGGTGCGGACTACCGTGAGCCGGTGATCAACTCGCCGAGCCCGGAGCCGGGACGCTTCGGGTCGCCACCCGCTCCGCTGCTGGTCGCCGTCGCCCGGGGGATCGCGCTGGTCGTGGTGGTGCCCCTGCGGTTGGTCTGGGAGCTGGTCGTCGCCGTCGGTCGTTGGCTGCACCGCTGGCTGCTCGCGCCGGTCGGCCGGTTCCTGGACCGCTGGCTGCTGCGCCCGCTGGGCTGGCTGCTGCGGATCCTGGTGTGGGTGCCCCTGGTGTGGCTCGGCCGTGGCCTGGGCTGGCTGTCGCGGACGCTGATCTGGGTGCCGACGGTGTGGCTCGCCCGTGGGCTGGCCTGGCTGGCCCGGACGGTGGTGTGGGTGCCGCTGGCCTGGCTGGCGTACCACCTGATCTGGCTTCCGGCGCGCTGGCTGGCCCGGCTCCTCGCGCCGCTCGGCCGCCTGCTCGTGGCGGGGCTGGCGGCGGTGGGCCAGTGGCTGGCGGCGGCGGGCCGGGTGCTGCTGGCCGCGCTCGCGTGGGCCTGGTGGGCGGCCGGCCGGCTGCTCTGGTGGTGCTACGCGCTCACCCTGCGGCCGTTCGTGCTCGGGGCGGGCTGGCTGTGGCGGCACGCCGTCCGCCCGGTGGGGCGGGCGGTGGCCGCCGCGTGGCGGGCGACGGTGTCACCGGCCGTCCGTTGGGTGCGCCGCGCCGTCGTCGACCCGGTCCGCCAGGCGACCCGGGAAGCGCTGACCGCCCTCGGCCTGCGTGGCTGACCCACGCCGCCGGGGTTGAGCGGTGTCCGAGCGGGATCTCGGCGCGAAGCGCCCCGCCAGGGGCACTCCCGCGCCAAGATCGCCGGAACCGGAGCCCGGGCCGGAGCCGGAGTGCTACAGGAGCAGGTTGAGCAGGACGGTCAGGACGACCGACGCGACGATCGAGAAGAGGATCATCAGCAGGCAGCCCAGGCCGCCGCCGGCCGGACGGATCTCCGTGTTGCCGATACGCATGTCGTCACCTGTTCGTCAGCGAGGGGGCGAGAAGGGCGCGCACCGCGCCGGCGACCTGCGCCGGGGCGGTGGTCACGACGTTGTGCGCGGCACCCGGCACGGTGACCGTCCGGGCGTGCGGGACCAGCCGGCCGACCTGCGCGCGCCAGGACGGCGGCACGACCGGGTCCCGGGAGCCGGCCACCACCAGGGTGGGCGCGGCGATGCGGACCAGGTCCGCCTCGATCCCGTTGCGCACCGAGTGCGACAGCGTCGCGTGGACCCGCCAGGGGCGGGCGTCGAGGACGTCCCGGAGCAGGATCGGCGCCTGCAACGGCGCCTCCCGCAGGGTGTCCACCAGCCAGCGCCCGAACTGTCCCCGCCGGGAGCGGGCGGCGGGATCGCTGGTCGGGCCGGCGAGCACCACGGCCGCGACCGCGTCGGGGTGCCGGGCGGCCAGCGCCGCGACGACCTCCGCGCCGAACGAGTGCCCGAGCAGGCAGACGGGCGGCATCCGGTACGCGGCCAGCCAGGCGGCCAGGTGCGCGGCGTGCTCGCGGACGTCGTACGCGCGGCCGGGGCGCTCGGTCAGCCCGAAGCCGGGCAGGTCGGGCGCGTACACCGGGTGGGTGTCGGCCAGCGCGAGGGCGAGCGGGGTCAGGTAGCGGTGGGACACGGCCAGCCCGTGCACCAGCACGACCGGGGTGGCGGCGGTGCCGGGGTCGCCGGCGCGGCGGGTGTGCGTACGGAGCCCGTCGACCAGCCGCCACTCGCTGGTCAGGCCGGCGGCCGGCTTCGGGGCGGCCAGCGCGAGGCGCAGCTCCGCCGGACCGAACCGGCCCGGCGGGGTCACTTGGGGTCGCCTGCCCGGTGTCGCCCTCACAGCTCGCGCAGCCTCGGCAGGAGCTGCTCCTGCGCCCAGTCCAGGAACATCGGCTGCGTCTCGCCGCCCACCTGCACGATCGCCACGTGGGTGAAGCCGGCGTCGACGAACTTCCGGAACGCCTCGACGTGCCGCTCCACGTCGGGTCCGCAGGAGACTCCCTCGGCCACGTCCTCCTCGCGGACGAACTGGGTGGCGGCGGCGAACGAGTCCGGCCCGGGCAGGTCGGCGTTGACCTTCCAGCCCATCCCGAACCAGCGGAACTGGTCGTGCACGATCTTGCGGCACTCCGCCTCGTCCGGCCCGTAGCAGATGGCCACCTGCCCGTAGCGGGGCTGCCCGGCGCCGCCGGCCTCGTCGTACATCTCGATGATGTGCGGGTCCGGTTCGGTGGCGACGAGGCCGTTGCCGTACTCGGCGGCGAGGGTGACCGACTGGCGGCCGGAGGCGGCGACGGCCATCGGCACCGGGCGGGCCGGCCGGTCCCACACGTAGGCGTCGGGCACGTCGTAGTGGTTGCCCGAGAAGGTCAGCGTCTCCCCGTTGAGCAGGGGCCGGATGATCTGGAGGGCCTCCTCGAACATCTCGTGCCGCTGCTGCACGTGCGGCCAGCCGCCGACCACGTGCTCGTTGAGGTTCTCGCCCGCGCCCAGGCCGAGGGTGAACCGGCCGTCCGAGAGCACCCCGATCGTGCTGGCCTTCTGCGCCACGACCGCCGGGTGGTAGCGGCGGATCGGGCAGGTGACGAAGGACATCAGCTCCGCCCGGCTGGTGGCGTGCGCGACCGCGCCGAGCACCGACCAGGCGTACGGGGAGTGGCCCTGGGAGTCGAGCCACGGGTAGTAGTGGTCGGAGATGACGAGCTGGTCGAAGCCGGCCGCCTCCGCCCGCACCGCGTAGTCGACCAGTTGCTTCGGACCGGCCTGCTCGCACATCAGGGTGTAGCCGACGTTGACCATGGGTGTCTCCTTCCGACCCGGGCGGATCATCCCCGGATACCCCTGCCAGGTCGGGTCAACCCTCGCGTCCGGTGCCGGCAGCCCGCCGCTTAACCGGTTCATTGCGTGACCGGCCCGACGGGCCTACGCTGATCCCTGCGCCGCCGGGAGCCGGGCGGCGGCTGTCGGGCTGCAGCCGCCATCCCCTGTGACGTCCCACCCCCACCTGGGCAGCGGGGGTCCTCCCTCTGAGGAAGGCCATGAAGAAGAGACTCACCGCCGCCGGTGCGGCCCTGCTCGCGTTGCTGGTCGCCGTGCTGGCGTTCGGTCAGCCCGCGCGGGCCGCGACCGGCTTCTCCGTCGCCGACGGCAAGCTCTACGACGCCAACGGCAGCGAGTTCGTCATGCGTGGCGTGAACCACGCGCACACCTGGTACCAGCAGCAGACCAGTTCCTTCGCCAACATCAAGGCGCTCGGGGCGAACACCGTGCGGGTGGTGCTGGCCAGCGGCCAGCGGTGGGCGAAGAACGACACCGCCGACGTCGCCAACGTCATCTCGCTGTGCAAGGCCAACCGGCTGATCTGCGTGCTGGAGGTGCACGACACCACCGGCTATGGCGAGCAGAGCGGGGCGGCCACCCTCGACCAGGCGGTCGACTACTGGCTGAGCATCTCCGGCGCCCTCGCCGGCCAGGAGAAGTACGTCATCGTCAACATCGGCAACGAGCCGTACGGCAACCAGGGCTACGGCACCTGGGCGACCGACACCGCCAACGCGGTCAAGCGGCTGCGGGCCGGCGGCCTGACGCACACCATCATGGTCGACGCCCCCAACTGGGGTCAGGACTGGTCGTTCACCATGCGCGACAACGCCGCGTCGGTCTTCGCGGCCGACCCGCAGAAGAACACGGTCTTCTCCATCCACATGTACGGCGTCTTCGACACCGCCGCCGAGATCAGCGACTACCTCGGCCGGTTCCGGGCCGCCAAGCTGCCGATCGTGGTCGGCGAGTTCGGCTTCGACCACTCCGACGGCAACCCCGACGAGGACACCATCCTCTCCTACAGCCAGGCCAACGGGATCGGTTACCTGGGCTGGTCCTGGAGCGGCAACGGCGGTGGCGTCGAGTACCTCGACATGGTCACCAACTTCAACCCCGCCGCGCTGACCACGTGGGGCCAGCGCCTCTTCAACGGGGCCAACGGGATCAAGGCCACCGCGAAGGAGGCGACGGTCTTCGGCAGCACCCCGCCGCCGACCACCCCGCCGCCCACGACGCCCCCGCCCACCACCCCGCCGCCCACGACGCCCCCGCCCACCACCCCGCCGCCGTCCACCCCGCCGCCGGGCGGCTGCACCGCGACGTACACGGTGACCAACCAGTGGCAGGGCGGCTTCCAGGGCGAGGTGAAGGTGACCGCCGGCGCGGCGGCGATCACCGGCTGGACGACGAAGTGGACGTTCGCCAACGGCCAGACCGTCAGCCAGTCCTGGAGCACCGTCCTGAGCAGCAGCGGGGCGACCGTCACGGCCCGCAACGCCGACTGGAACGGCCGGCTGGGCGCCGGTGCCAGCACCAGCTTCGGCTTCATCGCCAGCTTCAACGGCACCAACGCCACGCCCGCGGTGACCTGCACCGCGAGCTGAGGTACCTCGTACGACCGGTGGCCGGGCCCGCACGGGCCCGGCCACCTCTCCCGCGGCGTCGTCGGGAGGTCGCGGGTTCCGGACGGGCGGCGTAGGGGACGGCGGGCGGGTGCCGCCCGGCGCTGATGACCGGCCACCGCAGGGCGAAGTGACCGGCCGCGGGCGGTCCCTGTGCGCGCTGTCGAGCTGCCCCCTTCATGAGACCGCCGGCCACCACGGACCCGGGACTCCCTGCCCCATCCGTGGGGGCAGCTCGACAGCGTCCGCACACGTACGCCGCGTCGTGCCCGTCAGTGCCCGGTCGGTCCGGTCGCCAGCCGGGCGGCGCGCACCAGCAGGTACCGCTGCTCGGGCAGGCTCGTGGTCAGGGCGGCGGCGGCCCGGTAGGCGGCCACCGCCCGTTCCCGCTCACCGGCCATCTCGTGCAGGTGGGCGCGGGCGGCGGGCAGCCGGTGGTGCCCGGCGAGCCGGGGGTCGGCGTCGAGGGCGTCCAGCGCCGCCAGGCCGGCGGCCGGGCCGCGCACCATGGCGGTCGCCACGGCGCGGTTGAGGGAGACGACGGGGTTGCCGGAGGCGCGCTCCAGCACCTCGTACAGGGCGAGGATCTGCGGCCAGTCGGTCTCGGCGGTGCTGGGCGCCTCGTCGTGCAGCGCGGCGATGGCCGCCTGGAGCTGGTACGGCCCGACCGGACCGCGCGGCAGCGCCCAGGTGACCAGGGCGACCCCCTCGTCGATGGCCGCGGCGTCCCACCGGCCGCGGTCCTGGTCGGCCAGCGAGATCAGCTCACCCGAGGGCCCGGTCCGCGCGGCGGCGCGGGCGTCGGTGAGCAGCATCAACGCGAGCAGCCCGGCGACCTCGGCGTCGTCGGGCAGGAGCGCGCGCAGGGCCCGGGTCAGCCGGATCGCCTCCTCCGACAGGTCCACCCGGCGCAGGTCGGCGCCCAGGCTGGCGGTGTGCCCCTCGGTGAAGATCAGGTAGAGCACGTGCCGCACGGCGGCCAGCCGGGCCTCCCGGTCGGCGGGCTCGGGCATCCGGAACGGGACGCCCGAGGCGCGGATGCGCTGCTTGGCGCGGCTGATCCGCTGGGCCATGGTGGCCTCGGGCACGAGGAAGGCGCGGGCGATCTCGGCCGTGCCGAGGCCGCCGACGGCGCGCAGGGTCAGCGCGATCGCCGACGCCGGCGTGAGCGTCGGGTGGCAGCAGAGGAAGAGCAGCGTCAGGGTGTCGTCCCGGTCGGCGGTCAGCTCCTCGTCCGGCGGCGGCGCAACGCGCCGGTCGTCCGGCTCGCGGCGGGCGACGAGGTCCTCACGCCGCCGCCGGGCCGTCTCGCCGCGGACCAGTTCGACCATCCGCCGGTACGCGACCTGGATCAGCCAGCCGCGCGGGTTGTCGGGCGTCCCCTCGACCGGCCACTGGGTGGCCGCCGCCAGCAACGCCTCCTGCACGGCGTCCTCGGCGGTGGCGAAGTCGCCGAACCGGCGGGTGAGCACGCCGAGGACCTGCGGCGCCAGCTCGCGCAGCAGGTCCTCGACGGGTGGGTCGGCGGCGGCCAGTCGTCACATCTCCTGCGGCGGCGCCGACATCACGGGGCGCACCTCGATCGGCATGTTCAGCGGCCGGCCGCCCGGGCCGGGCGCGGTGGAGATGTGCGCGGCGAGCGCGACGGCCCGCTCGGGGCTGTCGCAGTCCACGATCCAGAAGCCGGCGAGGAACTCCTTGGTCTCGGCGAACGGCCCCTCGGTGACCACGGGGGCACCGCCGGCACCCGCCCGGACGATCTTCGCCTGGGCCGGGGCGGCGAGCCCTTCGCCGCCGACCAACTCGCCGTCGGCGACCAGCTTCTCGTTGACCTCGCCCATGAACGCGACGTGCGCCCGGATCTCCTCGGGCGCCCACGTCTCGATCGGGGGGAAGTCCGTGCCGGCGGCGCTGAACTGCATGAGCAACATGTACTTCACGGCTGGCTCCTCACGACTGCGCACCATCATCGGTGCTCTCACCCGTCGGTAGAAGCCGGCACCCCGGTTCTCGACATCCCCGCCGGAGATTCTCCGAGAAATCTGCCCGCCCCTCAGCCGACGGCGGTGACCTCCAGCAGCACGGTCTGCTCGGGGTGCAGCGCGGGCATCTGGAGCCCGACGGTCGCCAGTACCGCGCCGCTCAGGGTGACGCCGCCGTCGGCCAGCCAGCCCGGGGCGGTCCGCTGGAGGGTCGCCGGCTCCGGCACTCCCGGAACGGGCCGCACCGCGTACCGCCGGCGGGGGGCGAGGCCGGGAACCCGGACGGGCCCGGGCGTCTGGGTCACCGAGGTGGCCAGCCGGGCCACGGCGTACACCGCGTGGGAACCGTCGTGGGCGACCACGCCGTGCGCCCAGACGGCCGGGTCGGGGTGGTCGACGCGGACCACCCGGCCGGCGTGCAGCAGCGGGCGGAGCCGCTTGTGCAGCGCGACCCAGGCGGCCAGCTCGCGGCGCCGCGCGGCGCCGATCGCGCCGATGTCCCACTCGATGCCGTGGTGGCCGAAGAGCGCGGTCGCCGCCCGGAAGCCCAGGTCGTGCACGCGGTGGGTGGTGTGCGAGCGCTCCGGCCCGATGTGGCTGCCGACCAGCTCGGGCGGGACCAGCAGCCCTGTCCAGCGCTGGATCGCCAGCCGTTCCAGGGCGTCGTTGCAGTCGCTGGCCCAGACCCGGTCGGTGCGCCGCAGGATCTCCAGGTCCACCCGGGCGCCGCCGGAGGCGCAGCTTTCGATCTCCACGCCCGGGTGGCGGCGGCGCAGCTCGTCGAGGAGCCGGTAGACCGCGAGGGTCTGCCCGTGCACGCCGGGGCGGCCGTGGTGCCCCGCCTCGGTCAGGTCCCGGTTGTGGTCCCACTTGAGATAGTCGACGCCGGGGTATACGGCGAGCAGCGCGTCCAGCCGTTCCAACAGGTGGGCGTACGCGGGTGGGTGGGCCAGGTCGAGCACCTGCTGGTGCCGCCACTGCGCGGGCAGCCGGCCGGGCGCCGACAGCACCCAGTCCGGGTGGGCGCGGAACAGGTCGGAGTCGGGACTGACCATCTCCGGTTCGACCCAGAGCCCGAACCGCATCCCGTTCCCGCGTACGTGGTCGACGAGCGGGTGCAGGCCGTCGGGCCAGACGGTGTCGTCGACGTACCAGTCGCCGAGGCCGGCGCGGTCGTGGCGGCGGCCCCGGAACCACCCGTCGTCGAGCACGAACCGCTCCACCCCCACCTCGGCGGCGTGGTCGGCCAGCGCGCGCAGCCGGTCCAGGTCGTGGTCGAAGTAGACGGCCTCCCAGACGTTGAGGGTGACCGGGCGGGGCGTGGCCGGGTGCTGCGGGCGGGCGCGCAGGTGGGTGTGCAGGACGTCGCTGAGCCCGTCCAGCCCCACGTCGGAGAAGACCGCGTGCAGCACGGGGGTGGCGTACTCCCCGCCGGGATCGAGCACCACCTCGCCGGGGGCGAGCAGCTCGCCGCCGCCGAGGACCGACTCGCCCGTCGGCCGCCGCTCGGCGAAGGTCACGTGGTCGCCGCTCCACGCCGTGTGCACCGCCCACACCTCGCCGTGGCCGAAGCCGAACCCGGCCGTGCCGGCGACCAGCAGCAGGGTCGCGTCGTGCCCGGTGCGGCCGTGCCGGCCCTCGCGTACCCAGGCGCCCATCGGCCACGGGTGCCGCTGCGGGGACCGTTCCCGGCACCACCGGCCGGTCAGGTCGAGCAGCTCGGTGGCGACCGGCGGCACCGGCAGGACGGGCGTCAGCTCCCGCAGCTCGTACGGGCGGTCGCCGGTGTTGCGCAGCCGGTGCCGCAGCAGCACCAGCCCGGTCGGGTCGAGCGTCGTCTCGACGGTCAGCGACAGCCCGGCGTCGGCGTCGGACGCCCGGACGGTGACCCGGGCCGGCGCGGCCGGGTCGTCGTCGGCCACGTCGACGCCGTCGATCCGGAAGGCGGTGGACCAGTCCCGGCGCTCGCGGTGCCCGGCCAACGCGGGCCGGCCGCCCCAGCCGGCCGACGCCTCCGGCAGCAGGGACAGCACCGTGGGCGCGTCGAAGCTGCTCGGCACGACCGGCGCGACGGTGGCGTCGACGAGGGCGGACAGGTCGCCGTCGGGAACCGGGCCGAGGTCGGCGCCCCAGTGCGCGACCCGGGGCAGCCCCGGGCCGCGTGCGTCGAGCACCAGGCTGGTCCGGGCGCGGCGGAGGTGGACGATGGTCATCCCTTGGAAGCCCCCAGCGTCAGGCCCCGGACGAACTGCCTCTGCAACAGAAAGAAGATCACCAGGGTCGGGATCGCGACCAGCACCGAGCCGGCCGAGACGAGGTTGTTGTCGGTGAAGAACTCGCCGCGCAGATTGTTCAGCGAGCTGGTCACCGGGAACTTGTCGCCGGTGCGCATGAGCACGGTGGCCCAGAAGAACTCGTTGTAGATCCAGGTCACCTCGAGGGTGGCCAGCGCGGCGAGCGCGGGCCGGCACAGCGGCATGGTCACCTGCCAGTACTGCCGCCAGACGCTGGCCCCGTCGACCATCGCGGCCTCGTAGAGGTCGCGCGGCAGCGCCTTCATGTAGTTGCTGAGCACGAAGACGCAGAAGCCGCACTGGAAGGCGACGTTGACCAGGATCAGCCCCCAGTAGCTGTCGTAGAGCAGCTCCGAGTCGCTCATGAACGCCGGCAGCGGCACCTGGGTGAAGAGCCGGAACAGCGGGATGAGCAGGGCCTGCTGGGGCAGCAGGTTCGCCGCGGTGAACAGGCCGAGCAGGACGACGTTGGTCCGCCAGCTGAACCGGGCGATGACGAACGCCACGCACGAGGCGAGGAAGAGGGTCAGCAGCACCGCCGGCACGGTGATGTAGACGGAGTTGAGGAAGTGCCTGCCGAACTCGGCGGTCCGCCAGGCGGTCACGTAGTTGTCGAGGGTCCACCCGCCGAGCGAGACGTAGCCGTTGGTGGCCGTGTACTCGTAGGAGCGCAGCGAGGTCAGCACGGCCCAGAGGATCGGGAAGAGCCAACCGACGGCCACCACCGCGAGGAACACGTGCAGCACCACCCGGGCCGGGCGCGGCGGCGGGCGGCGCCGGGTCGCGGGGGCGGTCCGGTTCTCCCGGGGCACTGTCGCGGTGCTCATCGGCGTCCCTCCCGCAGCACGGTCGCCAGGTAGACGGTGATGAAGACCAGCGAGACGACCAGCATGACGGTGGCCAGCGCCGAGCCGAAGCCGATCCGGCTCGCCTCGCCCACCACGTTCTGGGTGACCAGCGCGGAGAGCAGTTCCAGGCCGTTGCGGCCCTTGTTGATGACCCAGACCAGGTCGAACGCGCGCAGCGACTCGATCACCGTCACCACCAGCACGATGATGTTGATGGGCCGCAGCACCGGGAAGACCACCTGGAAGAACGTCCGGCCCTCCGACGCGCCGTCCACGGCGGCGGCCTCCCGCAGCGACGGGTCGACGCCCTTCAACCCGGCCAGGTAGAGCAGCATGATGTAGCCGACGTGCCGCCAGCCGGCGGCCACCAGCACGGCCCAGATGTTGACGTCCGGGTCTCCGTACCAGTCGACGTCGGTGCCGAGGACAGCGTTGACCAGGCCCTGGTCGCGGGAGTAGAGCAGCTGCCAGACGAAGCCGATCAGCGCCAGGGAGAGCACCACCGGCAGGTAGAGCGCGGTCTGGTAGAACCGGCTGCCGCGCAGCTCCTTGTCGAGCAGGACGGCCAGGAACATGCCGAACGGGGTGGCCACCACGAACAGCGCCGCCAGCCAGAGCAGGTTGTTCTGCACGGCCGGCACGAACGGCGGGTAGTTCCGGACCACGTCGGTGTAGTTGCGGCCGCCGACCCACTCGATGTCGCCGACCGGGCCGATGCCGTCCCAGTCGGTGCCGGAGAGCAGCACGGTGGCGCCCGCCGGCAGCCAGATCAGGCCGACGACGAGCAGCAGCGGTACGGCCACCATGAGCGCGACGACCACGCGGTCGGTGCGGGACAGCAGCCGTACGCGCCGGCGGCGACCACCCGTGGGGGTGACCGCGTCCGGCGGCGGCACGGCGCGATCCGCTTGGATCAGGGGCAGGTCGGACACGGAGCCCTCACCCTCTCGCCGTCAGTCGGTGAAGATCGACTTTTTCTGGTTCTCGATGCTGGACGTCAGCCCGTCGATGTCCTTCGGGTCCTTGATGAACTGCTGGAAGGCCGGGATGATCACCGTGGAGGCGAAGTCCGGGCGGGTGTCGCGGTCCAGGAACTGGGCGATCTCGGTGGCCGAGCCGACCAGTTCGGCGGCCTTCTTCTGCAGGGCGCTGTAGCCGCTGGTGTCGGCCTCGCTGTTGGCGACCAGCGTGCTCGGGTCGTTCGCGACGGTGATGTCCGCGGCCGCCTTCGAGCCGACATACTCCAGCAGCTTCCTGGCGTTGGCCTCCTGCTTCGGCTTGCGGGCCATCATGTAGCCGTCGATGGGCGCGTCCAGGGCCTTCGCCCCGATCGCCGGGTCGATCTCGGGGAAGGTGAAGAAGTCGAGGTCGGCCAGCTCGCTGTCGTCGAACTGCTGGCCGACGAAGAGGCCCAGCAGGTACATGCCGCTCTTCTTCTGCTGCAACGACTGGGCGGCCTCCTGCCAGGTCCGGCCGAGGCTGTCCGGCTGGTGCAGGGGCAGCAGGCCACGCCAGGTGTCGAAGACCTTCTTCACCTTCTCGGAGGTCCAGGACTCCTTGCCGGCCATCAGGTCGATGTGGAACTGGTAGCCGTTGATCCGCAGGTTGAGGATGTCGAAGGTGCCCATCGCCGGCCAGCCGTCCTTGTCGGCGAAGGCGATCGGGACGAGGCCGTCCTTCTTCATCTGCCCGGCGAGCGCGGTCAGGTCGTCGAGGGTCTCTGGCACCTGGTAGCCGTTCTGCTGCCAGACCGACCTGCGGTAGAAGACGGCCCACGGGTAGTACGACGACGGCACGAAGTACTGCTTGCCGTCGTCCCCGGTAGACGCCTTGCGGAACGCGTCGGACATCCCGGCGAGCCTGCCCCAGACGTCGCTGAGGTCGCTCGCGAGGCCCCGGGCGGCGAAGAAGCGCATCCGGTAGCCGGCGAACCACATGAACACGTCGTCCGGCTTGCCCTGGAGATAGTTGTTGATGTTCTCCTGGAACGTGTTGTGGTCGACCGTGTTGACGGCGACCTCGAGGCCGGACGAGGTCCGGAACCCGTCCATGACCTTCGCGACCACCTCCTTGGGCTTCGGGTCGGACTGGTTGGAGCCCAGCGACACCGTCTTGGCGCCGGACCCGCCGGAGTCGGAACCGCAGCCGGCGAGCAGGCCCGTGCCGAGCAGCGCGGTGGTGCCGGCCGCGCCGGCCAGCAGCGAACGGCGGTTGAGGCCGGCCACGGAGGGGGGTACGAGCCGCGCGAGGTATTCGGCTCGGGTGCGGGGGCGGGACATGGTGCCTCCTGCGGATGAAGAGGTGCCCGAGGGCCGTCGGTGGCGGTGCCCCGGCAATCGTGAACACACACCGGATCCACCGGTAATCCACATTGGCGAACACGAATTGCCAGTGGCGCCTCAAGCTACTCGTCCTCCGGGCGCTGTCAAGCGTGCGGCAGGGAACCGACAACCGGGCCGCGACAAGGGCGTCCGGCGGTAAACGTTGTAAAGATTATCGATGTTAGAACGTGTTGACTTGGTCGGCTTCGCCGGGCACGCTCGGCAACCATGGGGCAATGGCAGGGTGAGCAGATGTGGTTCGGCGCCGACTACAACCCCGAGCAGTGGCCCGAGTCGACGTGGGCGGAGGACGTCGCGCTGATGCGCCGGGCCGGGGTCAACCTGGTGTCGGTGGGGATCTTCTCGTGGGCGCTGCTGGAGCCCGCGCCCGGCGCGTACGAGTTCGGCTGGCTGGACCGGGTGATCGACGTGCTGCACGACGGCGGGATCTCGGTCGACCTGGCCACCGCCACCGCCAGCCCGCCGCCGTGGCTGGCCCACCGGCACCCGGAGACGCTGCCCCGGCGCGCCGACGGCGCGATCCTCTGGCCGGGCGGCCGGCAGGCGTACTGCCCCAGCTCGCCGGTGTTCCGAGAGCGGTCGCTGGCCCTGGTCGAGGCGCTCGCCACCCGCTACGCCGCGCATCCCGCGGTGGTCATGTGGCACGTCTCCAACGAGCTGGGCTGCCACAACGTGCACTGCTACTGCGACGTCAGCGCCGAGGCGTTCCGCCGCTGGCTGCGCGAGCGCTACGGCGACCTGGACGGGCTCAACGCCGCCTGGGGCACCGCCTTCTGGAGCCAGCGCTACGGCGACTGGGCCGAGGTCAACCCGCCGCGCACGGCGCCGACCTTCGCCAACCCCACCCAGCAGCTGGACTTCCTGCGCTTCTCCTCCGACGAACAGCGCGCCCAGCTGCGCGCCGAGCGCGAGGTGCTCACCCGGCTGGTCCGTCAGCCGGTCACCACGAACTTCATGATCAGCAACAAGTACCTGGACTACCACTCCTGGGCGTCCGACGTGGACGTCGTCGCCAACGACCACTACCTCACCGCCGCCGATCCGCGTGCCCACGTCGGCCTCGCCCTCGCGGCCGACCACACCCGGGGCGTCGCCGGCGGCGCCCCGTGGCTGCTGATGGAGCACTCCACCAGCGCCGTCAACTGGCAGCCGCGCAACGTCGCCAAGGCCCCCGGCCAGCTACGCCGCAACAGCCTGGCGCACGTGGCGCGCGGCGCCGACGGGGTGCTCTTCTTCCAGTGGCGGGCCTCCCGCGCCGGGGCGGAGAAGTTCCACTCCGCGCTGGTGCCCCACGCCGGCCCGGAGACCAAGGTGTTCCGCGAGGTGTGCCGGCTCGGCGCCGACCTCGCGGCCCTCGCCGAGGTGCGCGGCAGCCGCGTCGACGCCGAGGTGGCGATCCTGTTCGACTACGAGGCGTGGTGGGGCGCCGAACTCGACTCGCACCCCACCGTCGACGTCACGTACGCCGATCGCCTCGACGCGCTGCACGACGCGCTGTGGCGGGCCGGGATCACCGCCGACGTCGTGCACCCGTCCGCCGACCTGTCCCGCTACCGGCTGGTGCTGGCGCCCACCCTCTACCTGGTGCGCGACGCGCACGCCGCGGCGCTGCGCGCGTACGTCGAGGCCGGCGGCACCGCCCTGGTCACGTACTTCAGCGGCATCGTCGACGAGCACGACCACGTGCGCCTCGGCGGCTACCCGGGTGCGTTCCGGGAACTGCTGGGCGTCCGCGTCGAGGAGTTCTTCCCGCTGCGGGCGGGGGAGCGGGTCACCCTGGACGACGGTTCCGTCGCCGACGTGTGGACGGAGTGGCTGCATCCCGAGGGCGCGCAGGTGCTCGCCGCGTACGCCGACGGGCCCCTGCCCGGTGTGCCGGCGCTGACCCGGCACCCGGTCGGCGCGGGCGCGGCCTGGTACGTCGGCACCCGGCTGGACGCGGCGGCGACGGACCGGCTGGTCGCCCGGCTGGTGGCCGAGTCGGGGGTACGTCCGGCGGCGGAGGTCCCCGCCGAGGTGGAGGTGGTCCGGCGGCGCGCCGGAGACCGCAGCTGGCTCTTCGTCATCAACCACACCGACGCCGACGTCCGGCTCGACGTCACCGGCGTGGAGCTGCTGACCGGCACGAGCTGCGGCGGTGAACTGGTCGTGCCGGCCGGCGAGGTGGCCGTGGTCCGCGAGGGTCCGAGCACCGACGCGGCCCGGTGACGGCCCGAGGGAGGTCATCCGGATGCTGGCGCGACAGCGGCAGACCGCGATCCTCGAACTGATCCGGCAGCGTGGCGGCGTGCGGGTCAGCCACCTCGTGAGCCGGTTCGGCGTCTCCGACATGACGATCCGGCGCGACCTGGAGACGCTGGCCGAGCGGGGGCTGGTCGACAAGGTCCACGGTGGCGCGACGCTGGCCGGCCTCGGCTCCGCCGAGGAGCCCGGGTTCGCCGCCAAGTCGGCCCGGCAACAGGCCGAGAAGCGCGCCATCGCCGAGCGGGCCGCCGCCCTGGTCGAGCCCGGCATGGCCGTCGCGCTCTCCGCCGGCACCACGACCGCCGCGCTGGCCACCCTGCTCGCCGACGTACGCGGTCTGACCGTGGTGACCAACTCGATCCCGGTCGCCGACGCCCTGCACCAGAATCCCCGCGCCGACCAGACGGTCGTGCTGACCGGCGGCATCCGTACCCCCTCGGACGCCCTGACCGGGCCGGTGGCCGAGGCGGCGATCGGCTCCCTCAACGTCGATGTGCTCTTCCTCGGCGTGCACGGGATGAGCCCGCGCACCGGGTTCACCACCCCGAACCTGCTGGAGGCCGGGACGAACAGGTGCCTGATCGACGCGTCCCGGCGGCTGGTGGTGCTGGCCGACCACACCAAGTGGGAGACCATCGGGATGGCGACGATCGCCCCGCTGTCCGAGGCCGACATGCTCGTCACCGACGCGGGCCTGCCCACGCAGGCGCGCGCTCAACTCGCCGACCAGGTCGGCCAGCTGGTCGTCGTCGAGGCCGGCTGAGACCCCTCAGGTGCCGCGCGTGCCGCAGTCAGCGACCGCGCTCGCGATACTCCTGGGCCGACATGCCATACGTCGCCCGAAAGAGTCGACTGAAGTGCGCTTTATCCGGGAATCCCCATCTCGCGGCGATGGCCTGGATCGGCTGCCCTGCCTTCAACGGGGTGACCAGATCTCGGCGGCAGCGCTCCAGGCGCTGTCGCCGGATCAGTTCCGCGACCGTGAACTCCTCGCCCTCGAACAGGCGGTGCAGCGACCGCAGGGAGACGTGATGGGCGGCAGCGATCGCGCCCGGCGTCAACTCCGGATCGCCGAGGTGCTTGTCGATGAAGCTGCGGATCTTCATCCGCAGCGTGCGCTGGCGAACCTCGTTCGGGAGGATCTCCGCGGCATCCAGGCGCTGGGCCAGCGTGCCGGCCACCAGGTCCAGCGTCACCGCGCCCAGGACGGCGGCGTCGGAGGCCTGGTACTGCTCCGGATACGTGACGATTCGACGTACGAACTGGGCCAGCAGCGCGGCCATGCCCGTGTCGGACGGAATCGACGTGGCGAGCAACCGTCGGGCCTTTCCGCCGGCAGTGGCAACGTCTTGTGTGGGATCACGACGGAGATGGAGCCCGCGAGTCCCTGCCCCGTGGAACGGTGGCGACCGGCGAACGGCCTGCAGTTGTCCAGGAACGTGAACGACGCCGGCTCGACGGCCGAGTGGTTGCGATCCTGGCTGATGGCGCTGTCGCCCGCCGTCGTCAGGACGAACTGGTAGTTGTCCGGTTGGCTCGTGCGCACCAGTTTCGAGGTCCGCGTGGTGTCCAGGGTCGGGTATCGCAGTCCGGCCAGCTTCACGTTTCCGAGATCGACACTCTTGGCTTGCGCGACGAAGTCGTCCAGGTGCGGGCTGCTGATCCGGGTGGGAGCCGCCTCCGACTCGATCACCTCGTACCAGCAGGCGAACCGATCGCGTGGTGGAAACAGCGACGTGTCGAGAACCTGGCATGGCAGCACTCGTCACCTCCTCGTCCTCACGTCCGCCGATCTCTCTTCCGCGGGCCGGACCCGCTTGCGCCACCGCTGGCGGCGCCACACGGCGACTGTGACGGCCACGGCGACGAGCAGCGCGATGGCGCCCTTCCAGGCCCGCTCGAACCACCATCTGTCGCTGCCGAACGCCGCGTCGCCGGCCGCCATCAGCCACAACCCCACCCACGCCCACTGCCAGCCGCGCGGCCGGGAGAACTTTTCCGGCGGGTCGGAGAACGCGACGTACACCGCGACTGCGACGCCGATGACGACGATCAGCGGCATTCCGACGCGCGAGGTGGCCTCCCACAGCGACAGATCATGGCACCCCGTCGGCGTGGGCCACCAGGGCCGCTCCTCGCCCGCTCGGATCCGCCCCACGATACGGTTCGATCCGTGCTGCCCGGCCGTACCGACCGCCCCTTGGTCTTCCTCGACGTGGACGGACCGCTGATCCCGTTCAGAGCCCGGCCGGTTGAACGCAGGCGTTCCTCGGGCGGTGCGGTCGCGCCGCCGGACGGCACCGGCAACCCGCTGCTCGATCGGCTCGACCCGGACGACGGTCGCCGGCTGCTGGCCCTGGGCTGCGAGCTGGTCTGGGCGACGACGTGGACGGCGGAAGCGAACGAGATCGTCGCACCCCGGCTCGGACTCCCCGACCTGCCCGTCGTCGAATGGCCGGACGACGACGAGGAGCCGAGGCACGGGCTGCACTGGAAGACCGAGCCGCTGACCCGGTGGGCGGCGGGACGCCCGTTCGTCTGGCTGGACGACGAGACGACCGGTGCCGACCGGCGCTGGGTCGCGGCCCACCACCCGGCGCGGGCGCTGCTGCACCGCGTCGACCCGTACGTCGGGATCACCGAAGCCGACCTCTCCGCCGTCCGCCGGTGGCTCACCGCCGCCGACGGCGCCGCCTGATCGCCTGCTCGGTCATGCCGGCGGTCGTACGGCCGTCGGACCCGCCGCGGCAGGCTCGACTCCGCGTCGCGTGCGCCGGCCTGGGTGCTCTCGTCGGACCGCGCGCCTTCACAGGCACTTCACAGCGCCTCCGGTTAGGGTCCCGGGAAGTCAGCGACCGGCTCCAGGGTGGAGCGCGGTGTCTTTGCGCGGGAGTTCCGATGGTCTTCAAGAAGATGTTGAGCGCGTTCGGGGTGGGCGGGCCGAGCGTCGACACCGTCCTGACCAACCCGAACACCCGGCCCGGCCTGACCCTCGAGGGCCAGGTGAACCTGCTCGGCGGCGACGCGCCGGCCAACATCGAGCAGGTCGTCGTCGGCCTGGTCACCCGGGTCGAGATCGAGGGCCACGACGCCGAGTACGCCGGCGTCATGGAGTTCCACCGGCTGCCGGTCAGCGGCCCGCTCCAGCTCGCCGCGAAGCAGCAGCTCGCCATCCCGTTCCAGCTTCCGGTGCCGTGGGAGACCCCGATCACCGACGTCTACGGCCAGCGGCTGCGCGGCATGACGATGGGGCTGCGCACCGAGCTGGCCATCGCGCGGGCGGTGGACAAGGGCGACCTGGACCAGGTCAACGTGCACCCGCTGCCGGTGCACGAGCGGATCCTGGAGGCGTTCCAGCGGCTCGGCTTCCGGTTCAAGCACGCCGACCTGGAGCGCGGCCACATCCGGGGCACGCAGCAGACGCTGCCGTTCTACCAGGAGATCGAGTTCTTCGCCTCGCCCCAGTACGCGGGCACCATCAACGAGGTCGAGCTGACCTTCGTCACCAGCCCGCACGGCGTCGAGGTGATCCTGGAGTGCGACAAGCGCGGCGGGTTCCTCACCGCCGGGCACGACGCCTTCGGCCACTACCGCGTCGCGCACACGGAAGCCGACCGGACGGACTGGGTCCAGGTGGTCGACGGCTGGCTGCGGGAGACGACGTCCCGCTACGGCAGCCTGCGTGGCGCGCACGGGTTCGGCGGCCACGGGCACGGTCACGGGCACGGCCGGGGCGTCGGCATGGGCGGCGTCGTCGCCGGTGCCGCGATGGGAGCCGTCGGGGGCATGATCGTCGGTGACATGATCGGCGACGCCTTCGAGGGCGACGGCGAGGACTTCGGCGGCTTCGAGGAGTAGGACCACACACGACGGTGGCCTCCGGGACTGTCGTCCCGGAGGCCACCGTTTCTGGTGGAGCGGTGCCCGGTCAGTGCCGGGCCTTGCGCTCCTCACCACTGCGCCAGTTGCTGCCGGCCTTGGCCAGACCACGGCTACCCAGGTACCCGATCGTCAGCAGCGTGACCATGAACCAGGCGTTGTCGGCCCGGAAGATGTCCACGCCGGCCGTGTTCCGGCCGACCAGCTGCGAGGCGGCCAGCACGCCGATCACGGCCGCGATGTAGACCCAGAACTCGGTCGTACGCAGCGACGGCTTGGTCTCCGTGCCGGGCGCCTGCATGGCCTCCCGGTGCCCGTCGTGCATCATCGGCATCGGACGGGTGGGCGTCTCCTGCATGGCCCGGTCCTGCATCGCCCGGTTGGGCGCGTCCTGCGTCGGCCTGTTCATCGGCCGGGTGGAAGCAGCCTGCGTGCTCATCTTGTCCTCCTCAGGATGCGATGAGTCGTACCTGCGTTCCCTCGCCCCGCTACCGCGTGTCGGCCACGGCACGGTTCGCGTTCATGGCGGGGGCACCCGCCGTCTACCCGAGCCGCCGGGACCAGTAACCCCCACGACCCCCCGGATAACCCGACCCCGACCCCCGACGCCGAGGCCCTGCCGCAGGCCAGCGTCGATCATGCCGTTGTGGTGGGGGGACAAAACGCCCGAACGGGTATCTAACCGGCACCACGACTGCATGATCGACCGAGGTGAGACGTGGGGTGGGGGTCGGGGCGGGTTTGTCGGGCCGGGCCTCGGGCACGCAATCCGGACCGACACTTCTGCGAGGTGATGGACGTGCGTGAGGACGACATGCGACAGGAAGCCGCGCGGCAGGCCGAGGACCGGATCGCCGGCGGCGTGTACGGCGAGGGCGCCCTCGACGAGGTGACCGTGCCCCGCACGGACGTGCAGCGGGTCATCCAGGACGAGGACCCGGACGACCCCGCCCACGTCCCGATCGACCCGGAGGTGCTGCGGGACGGCGGACCCACCCGAGGGCAGGGTGCGGTCACCACGACCGGCGGTACCGCGGGCCCGGCCAGCGTGCGCAGGGTGGCGCGGCAGCCGGAGCGGCACCCCGGCAAGGTGGCCCCGACCACCACGGGCGACGCCACCACCGGCGGCCTGAGTACCCCGGCGAGCGGCTCCACGAGCGACCAGTCCGGAACCGCCAGCCAGGTCGGCGACTTCACCCCGGACTGACCGCCCACCCCGACTGGCAGGCCTACTCGGCCTGCCGGCCCCACCCCGCCGCCCGCCCCCCGCCCCCACCCGGCCCGACCCGTCCGGGTCGATCATGAGGTTGGCGGCAGCTGTAGAGATCCACACCGCCGTCAACCTCATGATCACCGGAGCCGGGAGCCGGGAGCCGGGAGCCGGGAGCCGGGAGCCGGGAGCCGGGAGCCGGGAGCCGGGAGCCGGAGCCGGAGCCGGAGCCGGATCCCGAGCCCGGAGGCGGGCGGCGGGCGGCGGCGGGCGGGTGGGGAGGGGGCGGGGGAGGCGGGGTGGGTGGGTCAGGTGGGGCGGAGGATGCCGAGGCGTTGCGTGGCGCGGGTGAGGGCGACGTAGAGGTCGCTGCGGCCCCGGGGTGACTCCGCCACGATGCGGTCGGGGTCGACCAGGAGGACCGAGTCGAATTCGAGGCCCTTGGCCTGGCCGACGGTGAGCACCACCACGCGGCTCTCCAGCTCCGGGTCCTCGCCGACGGCCGCCTCCGGCAGGGCGGCGGTGAGCGCGGCGCCCAGCTCGTCGACCCGGCCGGCCGGCACGATCACCCCGAGCCGGCCGTCGTCCAGGCCGGCGGCCTCCCGGGTGGTGACGGCAACCAGCTCCGCCGCCAGGTGCTCCGGCGCCACCGCGCGGTCCCACGGCGGCACTCCGCTGGAGCGTACGGAGCGAGGTGGGCGCAGTGCCGGGTCGATCTCGGTGAGCACGTCGGCGGCGACCGCCATGATCTCGGCCGGGGTGCGGTAGCTGACGGTCAGCTCCTCCAGCCGCCAGCGCTGCGCCACGTACGGCTCCAGCGCGTCGGCCCAGGACGGGGTGCCGGCCAGCGCGCCGGTCTGCGCCACGTCGCCGACGATGGTCATCGAGCGGCTCGGGCAGCGGCGCATCAGCAGCCGCCAGGCCATCGGCGACAGCTCCTGCGCCTCGTCGACGATCACGTGCCCGAACGCCCAGCGCCGGTCGGCCGCGGCCCGCTGGGCGGTGGTCAGCCGGTCCGCCTCCTCCTGCCGCTCCAGCAGCCGGTCGGCGTCGAGCAGGTCGGTGACGCCGAGGATCTCACCGCCGTCGGCCTCGTCCTCGACGTCGATGGAGCGGGAGCCCCGGGCGATCTCCAGCACGCCCTCGGCGTACTCCCGTTGCATGGCCCGGATCCGCTCCCGGCGGGCGGCGGCGGCCCGCTCGTCCTCGCCGAGCAGCTCGGCCGCCTCGTCCAGCAGCGGCACGTCGGCCGGCGTCCAGCCGCCCGGCTCGCGGTGCAGCCTGGCCCGCTCGGCGTCGCTGAGCATGGGCGCGGCGACGGCGATCCGCTCGGTGGAGGCGTACAGGTCGGCGAGCAGGCGCTGCGGGGTGAGCACCGGCCAGAGCTGGTCCAGCACGGCCCGCACCTCGGGCTCCTCGCGCAGCTCGCGGCGGATCTCCGCCACGTCGGCCTCGTCGAGCAGGTTCTCACCGCCCAGCGGGTCCGCGCCGATCCGCTCGGCGACCTGGGCCGCGAGGGCGTGGACGATCTCGACGTCGAAGAGCGCCCGGGCCAGGTTGTGCGGCCGGTCGGAGCGGCGGGCCCGGTCCCGGGCGGCGCGCACGGTCTCCGGGTCGAGCAGCAGCACCTCCTGCTGCGGCAGCTCGATCTCCAGCGGCTCGTCGGGCACCCACTGCCGGTCCCGGACGGCGGCGGTCAGCACCTCGACCATCACCGCGCGGCCCTTGAGCGCGGCGGTCGCGGCGGGCTCGGCGCGGCGGGCGCTGACCCCCGGGAAGAGGTCGCCCTGCGTCCGCAGGAGCACGCCCGTCTCGGCCAGCGCCGGGAGCACCTGGGAGATGTAGCGCAGGAACGTGGCGTTCGGGCCGACCAGGAGCACGCCCCGGGTGGAGAGCTGCTCGCGGTGGGTGTAGAGCAGGTACGCCGCGCGGTGCAGCGCGACGGCGGTCTTGCCGGTGCCGGGGCCACCCTGGACGACCAGTACGCCCGGCAGGTCGGCGCGGATGATCCGGTCCTGCTCGGCCTGGATGGTCTCGACGATGTCGCGCATCCGGCCGGTGCGCCCGGCGTTGAGCGCGGCGAGCAGCGACGCCTCGCCGGTCAGCTCCTCGTGCGCAGTGGGGGAGGCGGTGTCCAGGTCCAGGACCTCGTCGTCGAGCGCGGTCACCTTGCGTTCCCGGGTACGCAGGTGCCGCCGGCGGCGTACGCCCTGGGGGTTGGCCGCGGTGGCGAGGTAGAAGGCGCGGGCCGCCGGGGCGCGCCAGTCCATCAGCAGCGGGTCGTAGTCGCCGTCGGTGTCGAAGATGCCGATCCGGCCGATGTAGTGGGGGCCGCCGTCGTCGGTGTCGAGCCGGCCGAAGCACAGACCGCTCTCCACGGCGGAGAACTGCTCGACCTGACCGGCGTACATCCGCACCGCACTGTCGCGCTGGGAGAGTGCCTGGCGGGTGCCGCCGGTCGCCCGCAGCTCGTCGCTCAGCCGGCGGGAGGCCTGCTCACGCAGCTCGTCCAGCCGGCGGTAGAGCATCGAGACGTATTCCTGTTCGCGGCCGATCTCGTCATCGGGCTGCAATTCGGCGGAATCGGCGGAATGCCTTGACAAGCCGTCTCCCATTCGAGTAGCATCTCTCTCGGAACGGCTTTTGACAGCCGTTCTTTTTTGTTGCCTGAACTGAGAAAGATACCGTGCGCCGGCCGTCGCGACCAAGCGCGCCGGGCCACGCCACGACCCGACCCGCACAGACAGCGGGGGCCCGCCGCGTGGCGGGCCCCCGGACTGCCGATCCTCAGCCCCTGGCCACCTCGTAGAGCCGCTCCGGCGTCACCGCGCCGGCGATGAGCCGGCCGTCGTCGGTGAGCAGCGCGCTGAACAGCTTCCCGGTCAGCAGCCGCCCGCTGCCCCAGTCGCCGCTGACCTTCGGCAGCTTGCCGAGCAGCGCCGCCGGGTCGCCGGTCGACCCGTTCCCGGCGCGGCCGGGGGTTCCGGCCCGGTCGGCGGGCGCGCCGGCGCCGTCGAGCCGCGCGACCACCACCGTGGCCCAGCTCTCGCCGACGGTACGCACGTCCGGCCGCTCGCCGTGCGCGGGCCGCTTCCCGGGCGCGTCGGCGGGCTGCCTGCCGGCGGTCTCCTCGGTCACCTTCACCCCGGGCGGCGGGTTGAAGGTGAACTGGTCGGCGGCGGGCCGGGCGTACGACACCTGGGTGAAGGCCATCTCGAAGGCCGGCTTGTCGCTGCCGTCGGCGAAGACCTCGAAGCGCAGCGGCACGTGCTGGCGCGCGTCGATGGCGATGCGCACCTGGTGCACCAGCGAGGCGGCGTCGCGCGGGGCGAGCACCAGCTCGTAGGCGTCCCGGCCGGCGACCGTGGCGGACCGGCCGACGCTCACCTCGGTGCTCGGGCCGATCGCCGCCAGGGCCCGGTCGGCCGCCTCCCCGGGGGTGACCGGCAACTCCGGGGTCTCGGCCCCGGCGGCGCCCTCGGGCAGCGTGCGGTGGGTGGCGGTGTTGGACCGGCTGTTCCAGGCCCACACGTCGCGGCCGTTGCGGATGACGTCCCGCTCGCCGAGCGTGTCGACCAGCGCGATGCGCTGCCGGTCGGGCCCGGAGTGCCAGACCCGCAGCGTGTGCGTGCCGGTCAGCAGGCCGGCCGGACCGTCGCCGGCGACCAGGCCGGCCAGCGGCGGCAGGCCCAGGTCGGCGCGCTGCACCACCGTGCCGGAGAGCCCCTCCAGCCGGGAGGTCTGCAGGTCGACCAGGAGTTGGGCGGCGGTACGCGGCGGCAGGCTCGGCTCGGCCTGGGCGGCGAACGTGCCGAGCGCGGCGCCGCCGCCGATGACGGTCGCGACGGCGGTCACCGGGACCAGCCAGCGCAGGACGGGACGGCTCTTCAGGACGGACATGTGACACCTCCTGCCGGGCATCCTGCCCCCTGGACGCTGTGAGGGCGCTGAGGACGACCGTCCGACCGCCCGCGCGGGTGGCACCCTTGACCCCGTGCGGTTGCTGGTGGTGGAGGACGAGTCGCGGCTGGCGTCCGCGCTGCAACGGGGTCTGCAGGCCGAGGGGTTCGCGGTGGACGTGGCGGCGACCGGCCCGGAGGGGCTCGACGCGGCCCGGCACGGCGGGTACGACGCGATGATCCTCGACGTGATGCTGCCCGGCCTCTCCGGCTACGAGCTGGTCCGCCGGCTGCGCGCCGAGGAGCACTGGCTGCCGGTGCTCATGCTCTCGGCGAAGGACGGCGAGTACGACCAGGCCGACGGGCTGGACTGCGGGGCCGACGACTACCTCACCAAGCCCTTCTCGTACGTCGTGCTGCTGGCCCGGCTGCGGGCCCTGCTGCGCCGCGGCGCCCCCGAACGCCCCACGGTGCTCGCGGTCGGCGACCTGCGGCTCGACCCGGCCCGGCGGCGGGTCACCCGGGCCGACGCCGAGGTCGCGCTGACCAGCCGCGAGTTCGCGCTGCTCGACTACCTGATGCGCCGCCCCGGCGAGGTGGTCTCCAAGACGGAGCTGCTCGACCACGTGTGGGACGCCAGCGTCGAGACCGCACCCAACGCGGTCGAGGTCTACGTCGGGTACCTGCGGCGCAAGATCGGCCGGGAGCGTCTGGAGACGGTCCGGGGCGCCGGCTACCGGCTCGCCCCGTGACGCGGGGGCTGCGCGGGCGCCTGCGGGCCGCGCTCGGGCTGCGTGGGCGGCTGATGGTGGTCGGGGTGCTCGGGGTGTCGGGGGGACTGGCCGTCGGGGGGCTCGTCCTGCTCGCCGTGCTGGGCTGGGCCCTGCAACGCGCCGTGGACACCGAGGCGTTCCGGACCGCCGACGCGGTGGCGCTGCTCGCCGCCGAGGAGGTCCTGCCCGATCCGCTGCCGGTGGCCGGTGGGCAGGTCCGGGTGCAGGTGATCGACGCCGAGGGCAGGGTGCGGGCCGCCTCGATCGACGCCGACCGGCTGGTGCCGATGGTGCCGCCGGACCGGGTCGACGCCGGCGCGCGGCAGCGGCTGACGGTGTCGGGGGAACGGGTCGGGCTGACCGGGCCGGTGCGGGTGGTGGCCGTACCGGCGGGCACCGCCGCCGACCCGCGCACCGTCCTGGTGGCCCGGTCGCTGGCGGACGTACGGCACAGCGCGCACGTCGTCCGGACCATCCTGCTGGTGAGCTTCCCGCTGCTGGTGGCGGTGCTCGCCGCCGTGGCCTGGCGGGTGGTCGGCGCGACCCTGCGCCCGGTGGAGGCGCTGCGTCGGGGCGCCGAGGAGATCACCGGGCGGGACGGGGGCGGGCGGCTGCCCGTACCGGCGTCGCAGGACGAGATCCATCGGCTGGCGGTCACGCTCAACGGGATGCTGGGCCGGCTGGAGTCGGCCCGGGACCGGCAGCGGGCGTTCGTCGCCGACGCCGCCCACGAGCTGCGCAGCCCGCTGACGAACATCCGTACCGAGCTGGAGGTCGCCCGGCGGCTCGCCGACCGGACGGACTGGACGGCGGTGTCGGCGAACCTGCTCGCCGACACCGAGCGGCTCGGCCGGCTCGTCGACGACCTGCTGCTGCTGGCCCGGCTCGACGAGCGGCCGGCGGCGCGGGCCACCGGGCCGGTCGAGCTGGGGGCCCTGCTGGCGGCGGTGGCCGCCCGGTACCCGTCGCCGCCGGTGCGCCTCGACGCGCCGGCGACGCCGCTGTGGACCGAGGGCGATCCCGACGAGCTGCGCCGGATCCTGACCAACCTGGTCGACAACGCGGTCCGGCACGCCCGAGGCGAGGTGGTGCTGGCAGCCGGGCCGGCCGCCGACCGGGCGAGCGCCGACGGGCCGGCCGCCGACCGGGCGGGCGACGGCGGCGGCACCGTCGGCGAGGGCGACGGCCGGCCCGCCGGCCGCCCGGACAGCGGGGCCGGGACCGCCGGCCGGGGGGCCGGTGTGGTGGCGTACCACCTGGTGACGGTGACCGACGACGGGCCGGGGATCCCGGCCGCGGACCGGGAGCGGGTCTTCGGCCGGTTCACCCGGCTCGACGACGCCCGCGCCCGGGACGACGGCGGCGCCGGCCTCGGCCTGGCCATCGTGCGCGAGCTGGTCCGCCGGGCCGGCGGCGGCATCGTCCTGACCGACGCCCACCCCGGTCGGGACGGCGGCCCGGGGCTGCGGGTACGGCTGCTGCTGCCGGCCCTGCCCGACGCGGAGCGGCCCTGACGGACGCGGCTGCGCGGGGCCGCCGGAGGACCGTCAGCCGCGGCGGGTGCAGACCTGCTGCGCGCGGGCGATCGTGTCGGTCGACCACACGACCGCGACCGTGAAGCAGTAGTCGGTGCTGCGGTTCAGGCCGTAGACGACGAAGGCGGTGGTGCCGGCGGGCAGGTTGGCGAAGGCCGTCTGCGCCTGGCCGACCCGGCCGCCCGAGATGACCACCGGGCCCTCCCCGCCGGCCGGGTACGTCCAGCGCAGCGCCACGTTGTCGCGGTTGTCCCGCAGCGTCACCGAACCCGGCGGGCTGCCGGGGGAGGCCACGGCCCCGGCCGTCGGGCCGGCGGCGGGCGGGGCACCCGTGCCGGCCGGGTCCCCGGCCCGGGTGGAGGCCGGCGCGCCGGTCGCGGCCGGGGGCGCCGGGTCGGGGTCACCGTCCACCCCGGCCACCCCGGCGATCACCGCGGCCGTGCCCAGCAGCACCACCACGACGCCGCCGACGACGAGCGGCAGCAGCCGGTTGCCGCGCCGCGACGGCGCGCGGTGCACCGGCACCGGCAGCAGCCGCGACGGCTGGTAGGGCTCCTCGGGCGCGCCGGGCTGGCGGACCCGGTGCACCCCGTCGGCCTCGTCGGTGGCACCGCCGGCCAGGGGGACGACCGCCGGCGGCACGGCGCTGTCGGCCGGCCCGTCCCCGGCGTCGGCCTCCGGTGGCCACCAGCCGGGTGGCGGGTCCTCCGTGGGCTGCCGGGGCGTCGGCACCACGTGCGGCGCCCCGGCGTACGGGTCCGGCTCCGCCGGGCGGTAGCCCGGCTGTGAGGGGTGCTGCGCCGTCGTCGGCCCGTCGCCCGGGGGCGGGGTGCGCGCGGACGGCACGATCGGGCCGTCCCGGCCGACGGGTGCGGTGTCGGCGCAGACGTGGTCCGGGTTGGCCGCCGCCCGGGCCAGCGCCGCCACCTGCGCCGCCAGCGGGTCGTCGGCCGGCAGGTGCTGCCGGCACAGCTCCCGGGCGAGCGCCAGGTTGTCGTGCGCCTCGGCGAACTGCCCGCAGTCGCGCTGCATCGCCCCGAGCCGGGCCAGCATCTTGATGCCGCTGGGGTGCCCGTCGCCGTAGACCTCGCGGTGCAGCTCCCAGGCGTCCTGCAGCCGGTCGCGGGCCACCTGGCACTGGCCGCGCGCGTACTCCACGGTGGCCAGGTCGGCGTGGGCGGCGAGCACCCGCAGCGACTCGGGACCGTCGAGCGCGGTCAGCTCGATGATCACTTCCTGGTAGAGCCGGGCGGCGCGGGACCAGCTGCCGACCCGGTGCAGCACCGCCGCGAGGGTGGCCGCGGCGGCCACCGTGCGCTGGTCGGAGCGACCGTGCAGCCGGGTCGCGGCCGCGTACGCGAACGCGGCCCAGCCCCGGGCCGAGTGCGGCTCGCCGAGGGCGACCAGCACGCGGGCCTGGAGGCTGGCGGCCTCGGCCAGCTCGGGTGTCGCGTTGGCCGGACGCGGGTCGGCGTCGGTCAGCGCGTCGGCGAGCAGCCGCTGGGCGCCGGCGAGGTCGCCGGCGGACACCAGGTGGTGCGCCTGGTCAGTCAGATCACCGAAGCCGGAAGGCACGCCCCATCGTGCTCATCCGACAACGGTAAGTACAAGACCCGAGCGGGAGTGTATTGGTCAAGAACCGGTCAGGTGTGCGGCGAGCGTCTCGCTGATCCGGCGCAACTGGTCCACCTGGGCCGGGGTCAACGCGTCGAACAGGTGCCGGCGTACGCCCTCGACGTGGCCGGGCGCGGCGGCGGCGAGGGTGGCGAATCCCTCGTCGGTGAGGACGGCGATCTGCCCGCGCCGGTCGGTGGGGCACTCCTCGCGGCGGACCCAGCCAACCGCCTCCAGCCGGGCCACCGCGTGCGAGAGCCGGCTGCGCGAGGAGCCGCTGGCCTCGGCGAGGTCGCTCATCCGCAGCCGCCGCCGCGGCGCCTCGGAGAGCCGGACCAGGATCTCGTAGTAGGCGTGCGGCATCCCGGCGTCGCGCTGCAGCTCGCGGTCCAGCGCCTCCATGAGCGCCCGGGAGGCGGTCAGGTACGCGCGCCAGGTGCGCTGCTCGTCGGGATCCAGCCAGCGGGTCATGACGCCCATCATACGCCAAATAGTTGAACGTTCAACAAAGCCGCGCTAGCGTCGGTGGCATGGGAATCCACCGCCTCAACCACGCCGTGCTCTACGTCAGTGACCTCGCCCGCAGCGTCGCCTTCTACCGCGACGTGCTGGGCTTCCGGCCGATCCCGATGACGCCGGACGGCTTCCGGGGCGCCGCCTTCCTCCAGGCGCCCGGCTCCACCAACGACCACGACCTCGGCCTGTTCGAGGTCGGCGCGGGCGCCGGCCCCTCCACCGCCGGCCGCGGCACCGTCGGGCTCTACCACCTGGCCTGGGAGGTCGACACCCTCGACGAGCTGGAGGTGACCGCCCAGCGGCTCGCCGCCGCCGGCGCCCTGGTCGGCGCGTCCGACCACGGCACCACCAAGAGCCTCTACGGCCAGGACCCGGACGGGCTGGAGTTCGAGGTCGTCTGGCTGGTGCCCGCCGACCGGCTCGACGACGCCGCCCTGGCCGCCCGCAAGCGGATCGGCCGGCTCGACCTGGACGCCGAGCGGCGGCGCTACGGTGGCCAGACCCGGGGCGGCGTGGGCGTCTCCGTCCCGGCCTGACCCGACCGGGATCCGACGCCGCCCGCCGCGACAGGTCCGGGGACCGGACGCCGCCCCGACCGCGCGCCGCGCCGTCGGGTCCGGGAGGGGGAGCTGTGCCCGGCCCGGGACGGGCGTGCGGTAGAACGGCAGCATGCCGACCGACGCCGTCCTGCGCGAGCTGCTCGTCCGACACCTGGAGACCTGGCTGCCGGGGGCGCTGCACCGCGCCCGCCGGGCCACCCTGGCCCTGGCGTACGCCGGCGGCGACGCCGGCTCCGCGGAGGCCGCGCTGCGGGTGGTCGCCCGGCACGCCGACCGGCTGCGGGGCCACCAGCTCACCGTGCTGGTGCTCGCCGACGGCACCGAGGAGCTGCCGGCCCGGCTCGGCGCCGTGGAGGCGGAGCTGCCGGCGGGCGTCGCCGTGCACCTCGTGCCCGGCGGCCCGGCCCGGCTGCCGGTGGCGGTCAAGGCGGCCGGCGCGGCCGGTGCGCCCCTGCTGTCCGTCGTGGACGACGACGTCGCCGATCCCGCCGTGCTGACCGCCGCCGCGGTCGGCAAGCCGGCGGACGTGCTGCTCGCCACCGCCGCCGGCACCCCCGCGCGCGCCGCCCTCGCCGACGCCGGGTTCCCGCTGACGACCGAGGTGGAGCTGGTGCCCGCCGACGGGGCCCCGGCGCGGCTGCTCGCCTTCGCGACCGGGTCGGACAAGAGCCTGGAGGCGTTCAAGGAGGCGCTCTGGGCGGTCGACGGTGCCGCCGGCGTGCGCTACCGCGACCCGGCGGGGCGGCTGCTCGACGTCGTCCCGGCCCCGGAGCCCGGCCCGCTGCGCCGCGAACTGCTGGCGGAGCTGGCGCGCTCCGGCCCCCGTACGGTCACCGAGCTGCGCCGTCACGCCCTCACCGCCACCGTCTACCGGTCGTCCGACGCCGTCCGGGCGCTGACCGGCCTGCTCGACGCGGGGGAGGCGGCCCGCGACCCGGAGCACGGCCGGCTCGGCGGCGACGTGGTCGTCTCGGCCCGGAAGGACGCGACGGCGTCCTGACGCGAACGCCGAGCGGGGTGCCGGTGAATCACCGGCACCCCGCTCGACCTCGGGACCTCACGCCCGGGACTTGTCCTGCTTCCAGGACAGCGGACCCGGCAGGTCGACCCGGTGCGCCTTGGCCCGCGAGTTCCAGGACCAGCGACCGATCTTGATGCTCCAGGAGGAGAAGCCGTTCTCGGTGAAGTTCAGGATGATCGGACCGTACTTCTTGCGCTTGCGGAACATCAGACCCATCGTCGGACTCCCTTCGATTCCCTTCCCTGCCCTGTCGAACCCGAACATGCCCGGATCGCCGAATCGTGAAACCCTGCCCGTCCCCGGTGGACGGTGCCGAGGGGCGGTGCCGGCCCCTGTGCGCCCGAGGGCGCGCCGAGTCCCACCCGTCGGCATAGGGGTTCGCGACGGTGTTGGCCGACGTCGATCCCGCCCCCCGGATAGGGGCATTGACCGGGGCCCCGGCCCCCGGCAGCATGGGGCGATGACGCAGCGGGACGATCTTCCCCACGCGGCTCGCCCGCCCGTCGACGCAGGGCTGCCCCGCACCCCCGGCGCCCGCCCCGCCCCGGAGCCGGCGTGACCACCGTGGAGTGGTCCCGGCAGGGCGGTGCAGACCTGCTGCCGGTGGACCGGGACCTGTTCCGGGCGCTGCTGCGCCGGCAGGCCGCCACCGTCACCGTCGTCACCACCGTCGCCCCGGACGTCGCCGCGCCGGCCCGCCCGGACGGCTCCGGCGAGCCCGTCCGGGCCGGCTTCACCGCCACGTCGTTCACGTCGGTCTCGCTGGACCCGCCGCTGGTCTCGTTCTGCCTCGGGACCGCCTCGTCGAGCTGGCCCGTCTTCGCCCGGGCCGAGCACGTCGCGGTGCACCTGCTCGGCGCCCACCAGCGGGAGGCCGCCCGGGTCTTCGCCACCGGCGGGATCGACCGGTTCGCCGCCTATCCGCACTGGACGCCGGGGCCGTTCGGCGTGCCGCTGCTGACCGGGGCGCTGGCCCGGCTGCTCTGCCGGGTCGCGCACCGGGTGCCGGTCGGCGACCACACCCTCTTCGTGGCCGAGCCGCTCGCGCTGGGTGGCGGCGAGGACGGGGACCCGCTGGTGCACCACCGGGGCGGCTACACCACGACGGGCACGCCGGCCCGGCCCTGACCCGACCGGGCCACACCCTCGCCACGCGCAGGCAGGCGTGGTCCACGCGGCCGGGCACGCCCTTCGGCGGCGGACGCGCCGCCGGTCAGCGGTGACGGGCCACGCCGCCGGTGACCGGGGCGGCGTCAGGCGGGGGCGCGGTCGACGACGAGCACGCGGGTCATGCCGCCGTCGTCCTCGGCGATGTCGCGCTCGTGCACGAACCCGATCTTGCCCAGCAGCGCCAGCGAGGCGTGGTTGGCGTCGGCGACCGTCGCGTACACGCGGGGCAGGCCGAGGGTGTCGAAGCCGTAGCGGACCAGGGCCCGGGCCAGCTCCGTGCCGAGACCGGCGCCCCAGGCCGGCTTCGCCAGCGCGTAGATGATCTCGTGACCGTCGACCTGGTCCGTCCGCTTGATCTCGGCGTGCCCGACGTAGCGACCGTCGCGGCGCACCGCCCAGACGTCGAAGAGGTCGTTCGCGTAGACCTTCGTGAACACCCGCCCGAAGAGGGCGCCGGCCTCCTCGGCGCTCAGCGGGCCGTCGCCCATGAACCGGCCCACCTCCGGGTCGGCGAGCAGGGACACGGCGTCCTCGGCGTCGTCCGGCCGGTAGGGCTCCAGGAGCAGGCGGTCGGTGTGCAGGACGGGGGTGGGCATCAGCGCGGCTCCCAGGCGTCGGGCAGAGCCGTCAACCTACGAACGTGGGCGGGCAGCCGGCCACTGATTATCTCCGCGAGGCTCACCTCGTCGACCACCCGTCGCACGGCGGCCCGCACGGCGACCCAGAGCCCGGGCAGGTGCTCCGCCGCGCCCTCGTAGCTGGTCTCCTCCGGGCGCAGCCCGCGTACCCCGGCCAGCGGACCCTCGACCGCGCGCAGCACCGCGCCGACGGTCACCTCGCGCGGCGGCCGGGCCAGCGTGTAGCCGCCCTCGGCGCCGCGCTGCGCCCGGACGATGCCGGCCCGCCGCAGGTCGGCCAGGACGGCCTCCAGGAACTTGCGCGGCATGTCCTGCTCCGTGGCGATGGCCTGGGTGGACAGCAGCCGAGGGTACGCGGTGGCGAGGCTCAGGGCCGCCCGTACCGCGTAGTCGCCGCGCGCGGAGATCTGCACCCCGACATCATGCCCCGCGCGGCCGGCCGGTCGCGTCGGCGGGCGGGCGGGGACGGACCACCGGCCCGGGTGCCGGCTGCTCACGGGCCGCGCGGAACGCGCCCGGGCTCACCCCGACCTCCCGGGTGAAGAACCGGCCGAAGTTCGTCGGCTCGGAGAAGCCCAGCCGCCGGCCGATCCGGGCGATCGGCTCGTCGGTGGCGGCCAGCAGCCGGCTCGCCTGGAGGGCCACCCGCTCGTCGACCACCTGCTTGGCGCTGCGCCCGGTCACCGCCAGACAGGCCCGGGTGAGCGTACGCACCGAGCAGCCCAGCCGCGCGGCGTAGTCCTCTACCCGGCGGGTGTGCTGGTAGCCGCGCTCGACCTCGCGGCAGAGCCGGTGGAAGGTGGCGGCCTCCGCCCGGGTCGCCGGGTGGGCGCGTTCGGGCAGCAGCGACAGCCGGAGCAGCAGCACGGCGAGCTGGTGACGGAGCAGTCCGCGCGCGGCGGCCACCCCCCGGTGCCGCTCGCAGTCCACCGCCAGCTGGCTCACCTCGTTGATCACCGCGTCCTCGTCCTCGCCGGCGAGCTGGAGCCACGCCGGGACGGCGTCCGGGTCGACGTCGAGCCCGCGCAGCGCCGCCGGGTCCCAGCGCACCACCGTCGCGTCGAGCTGCGGGCCGGCGCAGCGCAGCACCTGGCCGGCGCGCACCCGCAGCAGGGTGCCGGGTCGGCACGGCAGGGCGCGGAAATCCAGCTCGGCCGTGCCGTGTCCGCCCGTGGTCAGCACGAGCAGGTCCTTCTCCAGCAGCACCGGACGACGCCAGCGCGGCTCGGAGGCGAGGTCACCGAGGGCGACCGTGTCGATCTCGGCGGTGGCGGTCGCCGGGTTGCCGGGCGGAGCGGGGGAGAGCTGACCGGAAGAGACCATCGCCTGCGACGGTAGCCCGGGGCGACGACCAATGCATCCCGGGAAGGCCGCCCAGGCCGGCGGCGGGCCGGTCACACCGTGGCCCCGGTCCGCCGGCCGATCGGCGCGCCGGCCGCGCGGGCGACCGGCGGGGGTTGTCGAGGTCGGCGGGGCCGGGCTACGTTACCGAGCGGTAGCGCCGTCCGGTCGAGGCACGGCCGGAGCCGGTCCGCGCCGGTCGGGCCGCCCCGCCCCGACGGCCCCGGCCGACTCGCGATGGGATGGGCATGACGGATCTGTTCTCGGTCGAAGGCAAGACGGTCCTGGTCACCGGCGGCTCGCGGGGGATCGGCCTGATGATCGCCCAGGGCTTCGTCCGGGCCGGCGCACACGTGATCATCTCGTCCCGCAAGGCGGACGTCTGCGAGGCCGTGGCCAAGGAACTCTCCGCCGAGGGGCGCTGCGAGGCCATCCCCGCCGACCTCGGCGACGACGCCGGCGCCGAGGGCCTGGCCGCCGCCGTCCGGGAGCGGTACGACCGACTCGACGTGCTGGTCAACAACGCGGGCGCGACGTGGGGCGCGCCGCTGGAGTCGTACCCGGAGAGCGCGTTCGACAAGCTCTGGGCCGTCAACGTCAAGGGGGTCTTCCGGCTCACCACCGCGCTGCTGCCCGCGCTGCGCGCGTCGGCCAGCGCCGACGACCCGGCCCGCGTGATCAACATCGGCTCCATCGACGGCATCCGGGTGCCGATGATGGAGGTGTACGCGTACTCGGCGACCAAGGCCGCCGTGCACATGCTCACCCGCAGCCTGGCCCACCAGCTCGCCGGCGAGCAGATCACCGTCAACGCGATCGCGCCGGGGCCGTTCGAGAGCAAGATGATGGCGTTCGCGCTGGACGACCCCGCGTCCCGGGCCGCCATCGAGGGGCAGGTGCCGCTGGGTCGGATCGGCCGGCCGGAGGACATGGCCGGCACCGCGATCTACCTGTCGTCCCGCGCCGGCGCGTACCTCACGGGTGCGGTGATCCCGGTCGACGGCGGCATCACCACCCACGGCTGAACCGGCGAAGGGCGGGAGGCGGTGCGCGTACCCCCTGGTGAGCCGGGGCCGCGCGGACTCGGCAGATCCGCGCGGCCCCGGACGGCCGGTGTGGCCGGTGGTTCAGCGACCGGCGAGCAGCCGGCTCACCGCGGTGTCGACGTCCAGGTGCTCGGCCTCGCGGCCGCGCGGGACGACGACGTAGGTCCGGCGCAGGAAACGCACCAGGACGCTGCGCGGCACCTCGAACAGGGCGTTGCCGTCGGGCGACGACAGCGCCAGCGCGACGAAGTCCCCGCGCGGGGTGGCCCAGGGCCAGACCCGCACGTCCCCGATGCCGGCCGGCTCGTCGAGGCCCGTGACCAGCAGCTCCCGGGCGAACGACCAGCTGACCGCCTCGCCGCCGGCGGATTCGGCGTGGAACAGGACATGGACCGCATACGGATCAGCAGGGTCGTAACGCAGACTGGCACGCACCGGCAAGGCGGTGGCGTCAGGTGCGACGAGCCTTAGCGACGTCTCGACCTCTACGGTCGTCGGTCGGATGACACTCATGGACGATCTCCCCCCGGCACCGCTGCGGAACGCGCGTGTCCCGCTTTTCCCATACTCAGGTGCTACTCCTGGCTACGCTCCGCCATACGCTGACTTCACCCAGTGGTGGGAAGGGGGTCGGAAAGGCCGCGTGAATGTGAAGATTCATGTAGGATTTCCGGTTCTGCCCAGTGCGTGATCCCGCCCGGCATCGGGTGGTTCAGTCGTCGACTTACTCCGGTAACGTCCAGTCGGCCGTTGCAGTGACGGGCGCGAGCCACACTGGGGGAGGAAATGGTTACGAAACGATCCTCAGTGGATCCGATGGCAGTGCCGGGCCCGCCGAACGTCGCGGCCCGGGCAGCCGAAAGGCGGGGGTACGGGGTGCCGATGGAGCAGCACGACCGGCCCGGCCGGCCGGCGACCGACCGGGATGGCGCCGGCGGCACGGCGTTGGCCGAGCGGCGGCAGCGACCCCGCTGGCGGCAGCGGCTGGGCACCACCCTCGACCTGATCCGGGCCAACCCGACCGGACGGGTCGCCCTCAAGATCTTCATCGCCATCGCCGGCGCCCTCGTCGTCACCATCGGCATCGCCCTCATCCCGCTGCCGGGGCCGGGCTGGCTGCTGGTGATCGCCGGCCTCGGCATCTGGGCCGTCGAGTTCCACTGGGCCCGCCGGCTGCTCGGCTTCACCCGCCGGCACGTGCACAACTGGACCCAGTGGGTGAAGGACCGCTCACTGACCGTGCGCTTCCTGCTCGGCTCCGTCGGCCTGGTCTTCGTCGGCTCGGTCGTCTGGCTGTCGCTGAAGTACAGCTTCGGCATCGACGTGGTCGCCGAGGCGCTGCACTACCTGGCGACGCACTGACCCGGCGCTCCGCCGGGTCGACCGACTGCCGCGCGGCACGCGGACCCCGGATTTCCGGTCCGGTCCCTCGATCAGGTAGAGTCATCGGCGCTGAGGGCGATTAGCTCAGCGGGAGAGCGCTTCGTTCACACCGAAGAGGTCACTGGTTCGATCCCAGTATCGCCCACGCAGGTCAAAGGCCACTTCCCGGCTTCGGAGGTGGCCTTTGTGCTGCCTTTGCTGCCGACGGCGCAGACGGTGGGCTGGCCGGGGCGGCAGCGGTCGGTATGACCGTCTTCCGGACCACGGAGCACAACCACATCGACCCGGGCTGGGGCGGGCCGGCTTTCGCTACTTGGGCGACCTGCCCGTCATACTCCGAGAGCCATTCAAGATCATGGAGCCGTCCGGGGCACACGCGGGGCACAAGGCAAACGGCCCTCGTCTGTTTCGTCAGGGCATGCCCGCGTATCGGAGTGGGAGCGGCGTTCGGGGTCTACGCCAGGCCACGTAGGCCACAATGGCGAACGTGACCAAAAGTGCCGCCGCAACGAGGATGATCAACCATCCAGACTGGTCGTCGGACTCGCGCACCCTCAGGCAAGGGTCGCTCTTGGCAAGGCGGACGCGGATGCGATCACCGGTACTCACAGCCCGGTTCGCGTCGACCGTGACGCGCATCAGTGATTCGCACATCTCGCCCTGATTTGTAATGAACTGAACTGTCAGATAGGTCCTTGCTCCGCGTTGCTCGACATCCAGCACCTCAGCGACTGCCTCTGATCCCTGACGCTCGTCTACGACCGACCATGTGGCTAGCGCTGTGAGCACAAGCGCAAAAGCCAGGCCGAACGCCGAGAACACCCGCAATAAGGTTCGGCTTGGCCGTCGTCGCTGCATGGTCGGGACTCTAGAAGGGGGCAGCAATAGGTAAGCAACGCTACTGGCGCGGCCTGCAATGGGCCCCTGTCGCGGGGCGAGGGCTGCGTCGACAGCAGTGCTGACAGCGACCAGCCCAGACGACAGCGGTCGCCGTCGGTTGTCTGCGGACGTTGCCTGAGGTGACGGACGCGCACAGTCACGGGGCGGACGGGGTGCCCCAAGACCTACAAGCGGGAGGTCGACGGTCCGTTGGACGCGAGATACTGGCCGCCCACGGACCCGAGTGCGATTGCGATGTAAGTCGGAGCGGCGGCCAGGGCCAACACAACGGCGTCGCCGACAAGGCTGTGGTGGGGTGAGTTCGACCATGTGCCGGCGTAGAAGCTGCCGAGCAGCGTAAGCGCTGCCCACCAGGCCGGCCGCTCACTAAGGGACGTCTCGTAACTCTGTGGGCAGTCCAGGGTGGAGCATGGCGTGATGCAGGTGATCACGGCAG
>NZ_JBHMIR010000039.1:0-41070 GCF_048060285.1 Micromonospora sp. LOL_025
CACCAGCGCGACCAGCCCGGCAAGGGCGAGGGACGCCATTGCGCGCCGGTCCTTCGCCAGCTCGGTCATGTAACCGGCGTGATCGCTCGTGCCCAGCACGAACCCGACTAGATCGTCCTGCGAGCCTGTGGTGTCGATCGCCACGACAGCCACACCGTGCGGTGAGTCCAGCACAGTGCGGTGCCAACGGCGGATGAAGCGGGCTCCGAGCGACGGAAACAGTCCCATCGGAAGCAACTCGATGTGGGCGCGGGACATCGCCGGGAGATCTTCGTCCCTCGCCGCACGCAGGACAAGCCGGCCGCCAACCCGATCGGCAGCCACCGGACTGGGGGGCGGCGCCGCCACGATGCTCCTGCGGAGATCGTCGACCATGAGGCGAGGAATGCGCACGACATTGCTCCCAAGTGTCGGGGCCAGGCACCCTGCTCGAGGACCTGACCTTGCCCCGCGCGGCGCCCCTGGCAAACGCCCCGCCGCCTTGGCTCGGACCATGTGTGCTGTTTGCCGCGTCCTGTGGGAACGTTGTAGGCGCCGTCGGCGGCCACCACGTGGTCAGCAAGGGCTCACAGGTGTCACTGGCCGACCGGTGTGCTCTGGTTACCGGAACGCCGGCCTTCCGGACGCTCGGCCACCTCACCGGCCTTCATCTGGGACAGGTTCTGCTGGCTCCTCCTGGCCTCCTCGTAGCCTCAACCAGCCTCTCGGCCACGCCTACCCGTTTGGGGTGCCCGGACACCGGGAGACCGGGGACAGCGGGTACCCGACCGGCGTAAGGGCCCAGCGGGGGCAGCACTGATCGCGGCGGCGGGGTGTGTGCGATCGGGCACGAAATCGTCGTGACCCACCCGGTCGACCATCGGCGACCAGCCTGGCTCGCACCCCTCCTCTGACGTTCGGGGTCGCCGGGCCAAATCCGTCCGGCCGCAGTGCCAGCGCGCTCGTGGCCAGGGCTGGATGCAGCGGCCGCAGCGCTGTGGGTGCCGGGAGGTTTCGGCGGGGCGCGCCTACCGGTCGCCGGGGCGGACCGTGGGGCTGGGCGTGGCGGCCGGCGAGGGCGCACTGACCGCGGGCGCTTCGATCACCTTCCGGTCGAGGCTGACCTGTGCGGTGCCGGTGCCGCCGACCCGGATGTCGTCGTACGCCTTGAGCTGGCGGTCCGGGCCGAGGTAGAGCACCGACATGGCCAGCGGCGTCGGCTCCTCGCCTTCGAGCCCCCGCAGCCCCGCCCCACCGGTGGACCCCTGCACGGCCAGTCGCGTGGTCACCTCACCGGTGGGTGGCAGCACCGTCACCTCGCGGCGGTGCGTGTGCCCCGCGAGCACGACCGGCGTGACACCGTTGAGCGCGGCGGCGGACGCCGGGTCGTGCACCAGCGCGATGTCCACGGGTGCGTCCAGGGCCCGGATCGTGGCGGCGAGGCGTTCCCCGGCGCCCTCGACCGTCGTCGGCGGCTCGTCCCAGGGACCGGCGGCCTCGTCCCGTTTGTCGGGGGTGAAGCGGGGGTCGGCGATACCCGCGATTCTGAGCCCCGCGACGAGCGTGACGGAGTTGTCGAGCACGACCGCGTTGGGCTGGCTGGCCACGGCGGCAGCGGTGCGGGGCGAGTCGTGGTTGCCGCGGATGTAGACGTAGGGCACGTCGAGCTGACCGATCATGGAGACGTAGTTCGTCTCGGGTTCGCTGCCCCAGTCGGTGATGTCGCCGGTGTCGATGACCGCGTCGATGTCGTACTGCTCGACGACGGTCCTGATCACCGGCCAGGCGGCCGGGTTGAGGTGCAGGTCCGAGACGTGCAGCAGTCGAGTGGTGTCCGGGGACGCCTGGTAGATGGGCAGGCTGGACACGCTGGCGTACAGCTTGCCGACGTTACCCACCAGCCGCTGCAGCTGCTCGGCGTACCGGCCGTAGTCGTCGGCGATCCGCTGCGCGTCGCCGATCAACGCGGGTGCGTTGGCCAGCAGCCCCTCGTAGCGCGGCTCCGCCAGCGCCTGCGGGCGCAGAGTCGCGGCGGCGGTGCCGAGGGTGCCGCCGGTGATCAGCAGTGCCAGGCCGCCGGACCAGGCGACCCGGCGGACGGACCGGAAGGTCACGGCCGCGAGCAGCATCGAGGCCAGGACAGCCGCCCCGAGCGTACGCAGCCCGAGGCGCACCAGCGCGTCCCGGAGGTCCTGCGGTGCGCTCTCCCCGGCACGGGCGAGAGCCGCGGGATCGTTGATCAGCACCTCGGTCCGTCGTTGGTCGAGCGAGTCGAGGCGGACGGTCAGCCGGGCCGGCCCCTCATGGCTGTCGAGGAAGAGCGATCCCAGGGGCGGCACTGCCACCTCGGTGCCTCCGTCGGTGGCGAGGGTCACGTGCAACGCGACCCGGAACGGGCCCACGTCGCTCTCGCCCCTGGCACCCAGCAGAACACCGACGGTGACGCCGATGGCGGTGACGGCCACGAGCGCGGCCCCGGCCATGAGCTGTCGGGCCCATCGCGAGCGGACGAGTCGAGACGCACTGGTCCCGATGCCCAGCAGGATCGACATAACGTCGCGGTGGCGCGATCGACGGGCACCGGGGTGTGGGGTCACGGTCGGAGTCCGATCTGTTGCTCGGGAGGGGCGGCCGGAAGCGCAGCACCACGACTCCGGTTCCGACGGACGTACGCCTCCCGGCTTGCCCAGGCCTGCCGGAACCTGCATGCATGCAACAATCCCTGCGGCTGTCACGCTACCGGTAGGAACGCGGACCGGCCAGATCCACCAACGGTCCCCACCGTTCGGCGGGCGCGGGGATCCGATCGCCCCGTCTCCGGCGCGGGCGGACGGGCGGCGCACTCCGGCGGTCCGTCACGGCCGAGGCCCTCGCGGGACTGTCACGCGGCGACCCGTGATGCGCCGGTCGCGGATTCGAGCACCCCTGCCTGCGACCTGTTGACGGAGGGACCGCCGGTGGTCGGCGTGCCGGGCGAGTCGCTCGGGCGAGGGCTGGGGGTGGCCCGGTCGCCGGGCGGCGGTGTGGGCGAGGCGCTGCTCGGCGAGGGCTCCGTGCTCGGCGAGGGATCGACGGTCGGTGGAGGGGTGACCTGGGGGTCCCCGGTCGCCGGCGGGCTGGCGGGCGGCTGCGTGCCACCTGCCGGGTCGGGCCCCGGCGGGGGCGGATCCCTGTCCTCCGGGGTCGTGCGCGGCTCCGGAACGGCATCGGAGGCCGGCGGGGAGGCAGCTTCGCCGGCCGGCCGGCTACCCCCGGTCGCGGGGGCGGAGGCGGACGGCACAGCGGATTCGACGACGGGCGACGCGATCTGGCTGATCACCCGGTCACACGGAAGGCCGTTGACGGAGAACTCGACCGGAGCCCTCAGTCGCTCGGCCTCGACCGTCCCGCGCAGCGCCGCCGCCAGGGTCGCGCCGGGCGCCAGCGGTCTGGCCGGGGCGAGGGTAACGCGGCGGCGGTCCTGGTCCCAGGATGTGCCGGCGGTGAGGACCCGGTGGCCGGGAGGCAGTGCGAACGCCAGTGACCAGTCACGCAACCACTGCTCCCCGATGTTGGTGACGGCCAGGTCGGCACGGAATTTGCCGTCGGGCATCGGGTGGGCGGTGTACCGGGCGGCGCAGGCGCCGGACTGCGCGTCGGTGCTGCCGGTGTCGCTGTCTGCGGCATCGTCGAGCGCGGTCAGGCCCGGCAGTTGTCCGACGAGCACTGCGGCGAGCAGGACCGCCGGTACTCCGACGGCGGCCCGGGAGCGGATCCCGCGCAGGCGTGCGGGGCCCGACGCCCGGGCGTTCCCGAGACGGGTGTTTCCGGTGCGGGCGGGGGTCCTCGGGCCGCCGGTGTGCTGCCGGGTCGCTCCGGTGGCAGCCGGCAGGTAAAGCACCGGGCGCGCAGGCCGCAGCGCCGTCTCCGCGTCGGGGGCGCCCTGGAGGGCGGCCGCCACCTCGGCGGCCGTCGGCCGGCGACCCGCCTCAGGCGACAGGCAACGCCGCAGCAGGTCGGCCACCTGGTCCGGCAGTTCGGCAGCGGACGGGACGCGGGCGCTGCCCCGGCCGTTCCGCAGATCGGCGGGACTCTGCCCGGTGAGGCACTCGACCAGCACCAGTCCCAGGGCGAAGACGTCACCGGCCGGTGCCGCCGTGGCACCGGCCGCCTGCTCCGGAGCCAGGTATGCCGGGGTGCCCCAGATCAGGCCCCCGTCGTCGGCCGGGTCCTGGCCGACGCCCACGGCGATGCCGAAGTCGACGACCCTGATGCCACGGGAGCCGAGCATCACGTTGCCGGGCTTGACGTCACGGTGGACGAGTCCGTCTGCGTGTGCGGCGGCGAGGGCGTCCGCCACGGCGGCGCCGATCCGGGCGACCTCGGACCAGGGCATCCGTCCGGACCGGCGCAGGCGGGCGGCCAGGGTCTCGCCGTCGACGAACTCCATGACCAGGAAGGGCGCCGGTCGCCTACCCAGGCGCCGCTGCTCGCCGTAGTCGTAGACGCCGGCGACGTGCGGGTGGTCGAGCCCTGCCGCGGCGAGCGCCTCACCGCGCAGCCGCCCCCGCGCAGCCGGGTCGTCCAGCAACTCCGCGGAGAGCATCTTCACGGCGACCGTACGCTGCAACCGTAGGTCGAAACCGCGCCAGACCACCGCCATGCCACCCTGCCCGACCGGTTCGTCGAGCCGGTAGCGCTGGTGCAGGAGTCGCATGGTGATCGTCTCCCCGGTCGTCGTCCGGCGCCGGCGCGGTCGTGGCGGGCTTTCGCTCCGGTCGCGCCGATGTCTCGTCGACGCAGGGCGGTACCCGGCCCCCGTGATCCAAAACTCCTGCTCAGCAGCCCTCTCGCCAGCAGCGGGGGATCGTCACACAACCGTCATGGGTTCGCGGTGGCGCCGCCACATGCCGGGGAAGTTCCTGAACAGGCGGCACGACGGAGAGGAGGGCCGGCGATGGGCGCATGGCGCGACCGGATGCGTCCGGCACTGGCGGTTCTCCCGGCGGTGGTCCTGCTCGTCACGGGCTGTACGAGCCCACCCGCGGCGCCGCGGCCCAGCCCCGAGCCGCTGCCCACCACCCGGCCCGGCACGGTCGCCCGGGCGGAGGTGGGCGACCGGCTCACCGTGACCGCCGCCGTCGACCGGGTGATCACCGACACCGCCTTCGTCGTCCGCGACGCCGACCTGACCGACGGGACCCTGCTCGTGCTGACGACGGGCCCGTCGGCGCCGAGTCCGCCGCAGCTCGTGACTGTGCGGGGCATCGTGATCCGGTTCTCCCACCGCGATCTCAGCGACCGCTACCGCCTCGGATCCCCGGGACCGTACCGGGCCTTCGAGGGTGGGCGGGCACTCGTCGCGCAGGAGTTGACGGTCCGGGAGTGAGCCATCTCGACGCGGCGGGGGTTTCCGCGCGGGGTGCCGACCCGAGCGGCTTTCCGGTCGCCCACACCCACTGAGGAGCAGGATGACAGTCAGTGCCCTTGTCAGCGCCATCGTCGTCGGTCTCGTCGCCGGCGCGCTGGGTCGCCTCGCGGTGCCGGTACGTGACGCTATACCGCGCTGGTTGGCGCTGGTCCTGGGCGTCACCGCTGCCCTGCTCGCGACCATCCTCGCCGTGCTGGTCGGTGTCGACGCCCGCAACATCGGCCTGCTCGGGGTCGTCGGCCAGGCGGGTTTCGCCGGCCTCACCGTCATCCTCGTCGCGACCGTCGCCGGCCGCCGTCAGCCTTCCCGCTAGCTTTCCCCGCACCAGGCGTTCCCTTTCCCCGCACCAGGCGTTTCCGGGATTCGCAGTCGGCGGCCACCTATGGTGGAAGCGGCGGGACGGACACCGGTCGGTCACCGCCGGGGGCGATGGGCGAGCAGCATGGATCGGTTCCTGGAAGCTGTCTGGGACACGAGCAACGTGAGCGGTCGCCTCGTGACCAGCGTCGTCCTGATCGTGCTGGCCGTCGTGCTCGCCGCTCTGGTCGGCCGCGTGGCCACCCTGCGGGTGGACGACACCACCAACCGCTACTACCTGCGCAAGGCGGTGCACTACCTCACCGTCCTGGCGTTGCTGTTCGCGCTGGCACTGCTGTGGCGGCCGTTCGCCGGCCGGGTCGGTGTGGTCTTCGGCCTGCTCGCCGCCGGTCTCGCGCTGGCCATGCAGGAGGTCATCGGCGCGTTTGCCGGGTGGGTCAGTATCCTCACCGGACGGCAGTTCCGCGTTGGCGACCGGATTCAGATGTGCGGGGTACGCGGTGACGTCCTGGACATCACCCCGCTGCGCACCCGCATCCTGGAAAGCGGCTCCTCCTCCGACCCGGAGTCCTGGATCCGCGGCCGCCAGTACACCGGGCGGGTGGTCTCCCTGTCGAACCGCTTCGTGTTCAGCGCGCCGGTCTACAACAGCAGCACGGTGCTGGACCATCTGTGGGAGGAGCTGACCCTGCCCGTCCCCTACGAGGCGGACTGGCACCTGGCGGAGCGCATCCTGTGCGAGGAGGCGGAGAACACCTCCTCGACGGTCGAGGCGCGGCGGGCCATCGATCAGATGCGCCGCCGCTACCCGGTCGCCGAGGCGGAGGTCGATCCGCGCGTGTTCGTCCGCGCCACCCCCAACTGGGTCGAGTTGTCGGCACGGTTCGTGGTGCCGGTGCGCGCTGCCCGACAGGTCAAGGATCAGGTCACCCGGCGGGTGTTGGACCGCTTCGCCGAGAACGGCATACGGGTGGCGTCGGTGACGCAGGACATCACCGTTCACCCGCCCCAGGCGTCGGCTACCGGCGCCGCCCCGGATGGCCGCCGGTGAGAGGGCCGACCGCCGGGCGTACCAGCGACGGCCCGGCGTGGCGGTGAGGCCGTGCAGCAGCGCCCTTGGCTGACGTCCCGCTACCGATCGTGGTCGACGATGTCGGCGAGGCTGCTGCCGTCACCCAGCCGTGACCGGGTGAGGACGCTCAGGCTTCCGTCGGTTTCCAACACCACCGCCGCGAGGTCGTGGAGGTCGCCCACCCCCTGGCTACGAGCGGCCTGCCGAATCTCGCTCTCCGTGACCCGGCAGCGTCGCGTGGTGGCATGCCGCAGCTGCCCGTCGCGGAGCAGGATGGTCGGTCGTGCCTTGATCAGCCGCTGTGACGGCGGCCAGCGCACACCGAGCAGCGCGACCACGTACTGCAACGCCACCAGCAGCGTCAACGCGAGGATTCCCTCCGCCAGGGAGACGTCACGCGACAGCAGGATCGTGGCCAGGGTGGAACCCAACGCGACAGTGACCACGAGGTCGAACGCATTGAGCTTGGACAGGGTTCGTTTGCCGGACAGCCGAAGGATCAGGACCAGCGCCGGGTAGACGACGACGGCGACGACCAGCAACCGGAGCAGGTCGGCGGGGTTCTTCAGCACCATCGCAGTGCCGTACCCGCGATGTCCGCCTGGCACGCGCAGGTAGGCCGCGATCGAAGCGCTCCCGTCGGTGCACCACACAGGGTGGCCGTGCGTGTTGAGGCCCGAGGACGGGGAGCGGCGAAACGCCGCACAGCCGACGCGAATGGCCAGCAGGACCGGCTCGCCTCCAGCCTCAGCACGGACGTCTGACGGTGCGGCAGGTCGATCAGCCCGAGAAGTGGGCCGACCAGTACGCCCTCCAACAGCCCGACCAGGGCGTAGCTGAGGTGAAGCAGGTCCATCCCGCCGCGCCGCCCCCTCGTCCCCGCGTGACACCGGCCGGGCGGGCATCTGCTCCGGGCGGTCGCGTCGGCTCGGATCCGGTAGCAGCCCCGGCCGGGGAGGCGAGGCCGACCGCGGAGCGTCAGGTCAGGTGGCCCGCTGACACGTCGGTCGGTCGACCTTCCGGTCGTGCCCGCCCGTCGGCGAGTTCGCGGCGCTCCTGCCTGTTCCCGGGACGCCAGCGGACGGCGGTCCGCACCCGTCGACGGGTGCGGCGCGAATGTGGTCAGCGGGAGGGTTCGGGTGCGTCGTTCCGCCGCTGCCGTTCGTCGCCGGCCCGCTCCGGCGGCGGGTCGAGCTGCTGGCGCAGGGCCGCGATCTCGGCGCGGAGGACGGCGATGTCCTCGCTCGTCGCAGCAGCCGGTTGCCCCTTGTCGGAGACCCGCTCCACGATCCAGGTGGCCAGCGAGCCGGTGACGAAACCGATCAGGCCGATCCCCCCGACCATGAGCCCCAGGGCGACGAAGCGCCCGGCGGCGGTGACCGGGTAGTGGTCCCCATAGCCGACGGTGGTGATGGTCACCGCCGCCCACCAGAGGGCGTCGTCGAACGAGACGATGTTGGCGTCCGCGGCGGACTGCTCGGCGTCCAGCACGGCCAACGCGGACACCAGCACGAGCAGCATGGTGGTCACGCCGACGTAGATGGCGAGCCGGCCCCGGGCCCACCTCTCCGTCCTCCGGCTGAGAGCCAGCACCACGGTGACCAGCCGCAGTGCCCGCAGCGGCCGGAGTACGGGCAACACCAGCACGGCCAGATCGAACAGGTGGTTGCGCAGGAACCGCCGCCGGTGCTCGGTCAGCGCCAGCCGCACCAGGAGATCGGCCCAGAACGCCAGCCAGATGATCACGGTGGCAAGCTCGCATGTCCGCTGCCAGTGCCTGCCTATGTCGGGCCGGAGGATCGGCGCCGCGTAGACGACGAGGAAGACGACCGACAGGACTGTCAACGGGAGCGCCGTCCGGCGTTCCCAGCTCGCCGCCTTATCAGCGGGCCGCGTGTGGTTCTTCGCCTGCATGACCGGTTTCACCCCCGAAATTTTTCGTGTACGTATGCAATCATTGGGCGGTGGGACTCTACGCGGGAAGCGGTACCCGGTCGACTCTCGGCGGGGAGGATCTGGTCCACGGACTCTCGGCCCTCAGCCGCACCATGGTGGGAATCACCGCTCGGACACTGGCGACCCTGGATGTCGAGGTCACCCTGTCGCAGTACCGGACCCTGGTCGTCCTCGCCTCGCGGGGCCCGCTGCGCACCGTGGACCTGGCGGCTGCGCTGCACGTGCACCCGTCCACGGCGACAAGGACCTGCGATCGTCTGATACGCCGAGATCTCGTGGCGCGGCACCACCGGCCCGCGGACCGGCGGGTCGCCCTGCTCTCGCTCACCGAGGCCGGCAAGACACTGGTCGGCGATGTCATGCGGCACCGGACCGGGGAGATCCGGCGCCTCGTACAGGCCGTCGCCACCAGCCCGCGGACCACCGCCGAGCTGATCAACGCACTGGTGATCGCGGCTGACGAGCCCACGGAGGAACAGTGGTGGCACCGTTGGGAGCGATGTGTCGTGCTGCCCCAGGTACCAGCCCACAGCCCGAGGACGTCATCGTAACCGTCGAGGATGATGTCGATCGTGGTGAACGGCCGGGTTGCGACCTGCCCGTCACGGACGGACCTTGACCATGATGGCGTCGGTGCACACGGCCGCGCGGAGCCCGGCCAGGGCACCCGATGCGACCAGTCATTTCATCTCCTCGATGACCGTGTCGGTTATCCGGGATATCGTCTCCCCACTGACCTGCTGGGTCGCTGAATCATCTACCGGAGACCTCACCCATTTCTGATCTTCGGCACGCCGAGCGGTCACACCAGCTCAGGCACCACCCCCGACTCCGACACAGGCCCTAGGTGTTCTGCCCATGGACGTTGGTGACAGGGCTGGAGTCCGGTCATCGTCCCGGCATGCCGTCCGTGCGTCGTCTGCCGGACCGCCGTTTCCTGCTCGCCCACGAGGTCTGCGGGTTCGGCGGGCAGTACGACTGCGCGGTGCGGTCCCGCACCTCGCCGGACGGGACGAGTTGGGGCGACCCGGCCCGGCTGGACCCGTTGGCGCAGAGCGCGGATGGCCGGTATCTCACCGCGACCCCCACCCTGGCCACCACCGCGACCGGTCAGGTGCTGCTCATCGGTCAGCGGCTGCGCAACCCCGACGGCTCCGACGCCGCTCTGAACGGCCGGGCGATCCTCGTCAGCGTCGACGTCGCCGCCGGTGGCACCACCAACGGCGCCGCCGTGCAGCTCTGGCAGTGCAACGGCGCGCCGGTGCAGCGCTGGACCCTGCGGCCGGACGGCACGATAGCGGCGCAGGGGCGGTGCCTCGACGTCCCCGGCGCCGGTACCGCCGCCGGCACGCCGGTGCAGGTCTGGGACTGCAACGGATCCCCGGCCCAGCAGTGGCTGCGCCGCCCGGACGGGGCACTGGTGAACCCGAATTCCGGCCGCTGCCTCGACGCGCCGGACGGCGCGACGGCGAACGGCACCCGCCTGCGGTCGTGGGACTGCAACGGCCTCGCCCCGCAACGGTTTCCCTTTGTGGGGGCGGTGGATCGGCCGGCCGGACTCCAGGCGGGGCAGGCGGTCTCGCTGCGGTCACCACCCCGGGCTTCACCGACCGGTACCTGCGGCACCGCGACAACGTCACCGAAACTTCCGTCATCACCGCGGCCAGTCCGGACGTGGACCGCAGGGACGCGCAGTTCTTCGTCCGCCCGGGACTGGCCGACCCGGACTGCGTGTCGCTCGCCGCGGTCAACGTGCCCGGGACGTACCTGCGGCACCGGGACTTCCGGGTACGCCTGGATCCCTACCTCGACAACTCGCTGTTCCGGGCGGACGCCACCTTCTGCCCCGAGGACACTGTCGACGGCTTCCGGCTGCGATCGATCAACCTGCCCGACCGCTATCTGCGCCACTACCAGGCAGCCGGGTACGTCGCAGCGCCGGGCGGCACACGCGCCTCCGACGCGCAGGCCAGCTTCGACGCCGACGTGACCTGGCGAGCAGGGCCGCCGCTCGGCATCTGACCAACCGCCAGCACGAGGAGCACACGTGTCACAGCGACAGGGCTCGCCTCATGATCACAAGACGCCGGGCAGCCGTCCCCGCCAGCCGGCCAGCACCGCGCCCGGGTCGGTGTCGAGGACCTTCTCCAGCAGGGTGGCGTAGACGTCTCGAAAGTCGGTGGTGGACTTGAGGTCACCGTCGTCGAGATCGGTCAGGCTGGGCGGCGCCCCGTAGCGGCCGCCCCGCACGGCCGGGCCGAGCAACAGCACGTTGGAGGCGGTGCCGTGATCCGTGCCGTCGGAGGCGTTGGCGCGCACCCGGCGGCCGAACTCGGAATAGACGGCCACCACCACCTTGCGGCCGGCCTCAGTGCGTCCCATCCGGTCGGCGAAGGCGGTCAGCGCACGATCGACCTGGCCGAGCAGCACCTCCTGCAACTGCTTCTCGTCGGCATGGGTGTCGAAGCCACCGAGCGAGACGGAGAAGACCCGGGTGGAGACGCCGGCCTCCACGCACTGAGCGACGAGGTCGAGTTGGGCGTCGAGCGGCGTACGCGCGCCGCCGGTCGCCGTGGCGGGCGCCGTCTCTCCGTCCGACTCGGCCTCGTCGGCGTCGGCGGCCTCGCGTACCTCTCGGATCATCTCCTCGACGGATCGGAGGTCGGCGAAGCAGGCCGCCGCCCGTGCACGCGACTCCGACTCATTCGCCTCGGGAGCCGCGAACGCGGCCAGCACCGACTGCGGCAGTCCCCGATTTGCCTTCCGTCCGGTGACCGGCACCGCCGCGCCCGCGCTGCGGTACCCGGCCAATAGCGGCGGCAGCGTCGGCTCGAACGACACCGCCAGACTGGGGTCGCCGCCGGCCAGGTCCAGCCAGCGGCCGAGCCAGCCGGTCGTGCCGGGCCGGTCGGGCTGCGCGGTGTGCCAGATGTCCATGGACCGGAAGTGGCTGCGATCCGGCTTCGGGTAGCCGACTCCATGGACCACCGCCAGCCGCCCCTGCGAGTGCAGCCGGTGCAACCCGGCCAGGGCCGGGTTCAGGCCAACCTCGTCGTCGAGCCGTCGGACCTGCTCCGCCGTGTACGCCAGCTCTGGACGCGCGTCCTGGTAGGCGGGATCGGCGTACGGAACGATGGTGTTCAGTCCGTCGTTGCCGCCGTACAGGGTGACCAGCACCAGCGTGCGAGCCTGGGGATCCCGGTCGCCGGCCGTGGCGAACAGGTCGTCCAGGCGGTACGCGGCGGCTCCCGCCGCCAGGGCGGTCGCGCCCACCACACCGCTCGCCACGAGGAAGCGCCGTCGGGTCAGGGTGTCCATCGTCGTCTCCTTCCGCGCTCAGCTGACCGTGTACTCGGGGCTGACCAGGCCGGCCGCCAGTAGCCGGCGCGGCTCGCCGGCCACCGGTGCCAGGGCGGCCCGCGTGCGCTCGCTCCACCGGTCGACCACCAGGAGCCGGGCCAGCGCCTCCGGCCGCCCGTGGGTGGGCGCAGCGGTCAACGCGGCCAGCACGGCCCCGCCCGCCGAAGCAGCCAGCAGCTCGGCCGTGCGCAGCCGGGCCTGCAACGACGACGTGCTCAACCACGCCGCCCCGGCCGGCCACCCGCCCACGCTCGGCGGACGCAGTGGCATCTGATCCATCGCGGTCAGACCGGACAGCAGCTGCCGGCGACGCTGCTCGGGCAGGGCGGACGGACGTACGCCGAGCTGCCGCAACGCCCCGACCAGCCACTCCACGGGCTGCTTGACCAACGTGTCCCGGGTCCGCGCGAACCCCGGTGCGGTGAACACCCGCCGTAGGGTGCTCACCGTGTCCGGGCCCGCGAGGTCGGTCGGGACCGGCACATGCGGACCGGCGAAGCGGAACCACAGCCGGCTGGCAACGAACCGTCCCGCCTCCGGCCGTCCGGCCAAAAGTCTCGCGTACGCCCGAGCGTCGAACGCCCCCGTCACGCCCAGGATGGTCTTCGGCCCGTCATCGTGTCGTCGAGGCTGGAACCGGGATGTCCCCGCCGGGCGGTCCACCACCCAGCCGGTCAACGCCCGGGCGCCGTCCTTGACGTCCGCCTCGGTGTAGCCGCCGCCGACGCCGAGGGTGAACAGCTCCATGAGTTCCCGGGCGAAATTCTCATTCGGGGCCTTGCGGGTGTTCTTCTGACCGTCCAACCACAGGATCAGCGCCGGGTCACGAATCATCGCATCGACCAGCGGCTCCAGCCGCCCGTGCCCGTGACCGCGCAACGTCTCCAGTTGCCGCAGCATCAGCGGAGCCGACCGGACCTTCTGCACGCTGGTCGCCCAGTGCCCGTGCCAGAAGAACAGCAACTTCTCGGTCAGCTGGTGCTCGGCGGCGACCATCCGGTTCAACCACCAGACGGTCAGCCGGAGCACCTGCTCCCGACGCTGCTCGTTGGCCCGCTGCCGCTCCTCGCGGCCGGACTCCCGGGACAGGCCCGCGTATGGGTCGACGCCGAGGGCGGGCAGCGGGGTGTCGGCCGCGCCCCGGTCGGGGCTGACCGGGGCGAGCAGCTTGTCGAGTGTGGCGGCGAAACCGGCCCGCTGCGCCGCGTCCACCTCCTGGGCCGTGGGCCCGAAGGTGGCGCGCCGCAGCAGATGGGCTACCGCTTCCCGCTCCGTCATGTGACCCGACGATAGGCCATGCATGTTCGAGGAACGTATGGACGCTGTTCGAACGGCATCCGCCCGCCACTGCGGATCAGACGGCGGCGAGCCGGACCACGAACTGGCATCCGTCTGTGGTGTTGCGTACCTCGACGCGGCCGCCGTGCGCCTCGACCAGTCCGCGCACGATCGCCAGTCCGAAGCCTCCGGACGCCCCACCAGCACCTCTCGCCTGAGGGCTACGGGCAGGTTCGCCCCGGAATGCGACATCGAACAGCCGAGGTAGATCGGCGGCGGGAATACCGCCGCAGGTGTCGGCGACCGATAGCCAGGCGAGGTCCCGGTCGCGGCCGGCCTCGACGAGTACGGTGCCGTCCGGCGGTGTGTAGCGCACCGCGTTGAGCAGCAGGTTCGCCACTACCCGGGTCAGCTCTGGTTCACTGGCGGCGACCGTCGGCCAGCCGGACTCCGCGGCGACCAGCTTGATTCGTCGGGCTGCGGCCAGAGGGGCGGTGCTGGCCAGCGCGTCCGAGACCACCTCGCCGAGCGGGACCGCCGCCATGGACAGGCGCAGGGCTCCGGCGTTGATCCGGGACAGTTCGAACAGATCGTCGACGAGCCTGGTCATCCGGTCCGTCTCCAGCCGGATGCGCCGGTGGTACTCCCCGACCGTCGCGGGATCACGGACGACGCCGTCCTCCAGTGCCTCCGCCATCGCCCGCAGCCCGGCGAGTGGGGTACGCAGGTCATGGGAGACCCAGGCGACGAGGTCCCGACGCCCGGCCTCCACCTGCCGCTCCCGTTCGCGGGCCTGATCGGCCCACACGGCGGCAGTGGCCAACCGGCGGCCGAAGTGCCCGCCGACGCCGAGGCTGACCACCGCCGCCGCGCCGACGGTGATCAACACCACCTCCAGGTCGTGCGGGGACAGGAACATCGCCTCCGCGACCGCCACCACGCCGAGGACAACCGCGACCACCGCCGTGGCGAGCAGCACGCCGAGGTGCACGATGATCGAGCTACCTCGGAGCAGGCGCAACAGCAGCGCTCCGGCGACACCGGCGGCGAGCGCCGCGCCGAGAGCGATCGCGAAGATCAGTGCCAGATCACGCATCGGCCGGCCCGTACCGATAGCCGATGCCCCAGACGGTCATGAGCCGTCGGGGGTTGGCAGGATCGGTCTCAATTTTCTCGCGCAGGCGTCGGACATGCACGGTCACCGTCGAGTGGTCGCCGAAGCTCCAGCCCCAGACCCGCTCGAGTAGTTCGGCTCGGGTGAACGCCCGGGCCGGGTGCCGCATCAGGTGGACGAGAAGGTCGAACTCGCGCAGGGTCAGAGCGAGCTCCCGGCCGGCGAGATGCACAGTGCGGGGGCCGGTCTGCACAGTCAGGCTGCCGTCGGTGAGGGTCTCTGGCCGCCCGAGGGTCGGCTCACCGCCGGCACGGCGAAGCACCGAACGGACCCGCAGCACCAACTCCCGCGGCGAGAAGGGTTTGGTCAGGTAATCGTCCGCACCGAGTTGCAGGCCGAGGATCCGGTCGGCTTCGTCGCCGAGCGCGGTGAGCATGATGATCGGTACGCCGTGTGGCCCGGCGCGTAGTTCGCGACACACCTGCAGGCCGCTGACCTCGGGCAGCATCAGGTCGAGCACCACCAGGTCTGGCGTCTGCCTGGCGACGGCTGCCAACGCCGCTGCCCCGTCGCCCGCGTGGCTGGCCTGGAAGCCGTCGTGCTCCAGATAACGGCAGATCACGTCGCTGACGTTGTGGTCGTCGTCGACCACCAGCACCCGCTTCCTAGGCCCTGGTTCCCGCCCTGTCCCGGCCGCATCCATCTGGCCAGAGTAGCGACGATCCAAGCGTCGACGGCCGGCCGGAAGCTTGCCAGGTTCTTACGGCTGCGCCCGTCAGGAGTGCAGGTCAGGGCGCGGCGGGAGGGTCCAAGCGGGTCAACTCGGCGAACCAGCGACCGCCAGACCGAAACACCTCGCCGACCGCCAGTCCCGCCGCCGCAGCGACACCTGACACCGCATCCGTGTCCAGCCACGCCCAACGGAAGGTAGGGCCCCGGTGCCGTCCGGTCGCCACGTGGACCTGCCCCTGCCAGGCGCCGGCGCCGGGCGGTTCCAGCTCGACCAGCGCCGTGCCGGACGGACGCAGCAGCGACCCGCACCGCCGCAGCAGCGCGACCGGGTCGCCCCCGATGCCGATGTTCCCGTCGAGCAGCACCGTGTGTGCCCACCGTCCCTCGGCTGGCAGCGGGCCGAACAGGTCGGCGTGCACGGCGACCGCGCCGCGCGCCCGGGTCAACGCCACCGCCTGCGACGACACGTCCACCCCCACGGCGCTCAGCCCGGCCCTGGTCAGTGCCAGCGACATCCGGCCCGGACCGCACCCCAGGTCGAGGGTGGGGCCGGCGCAGCGGGCGACCACCGCCGCGTCCACCGGGGTGGCCGATCGATGCCACCGCTTCACCGGCAGCCGGCGGCGGAGCCCGTCCGCAGGCATCAACCAGTGCACGTCTCCGGCTTGGTCGAGTAGCGCCGAGGCGAATCCGTCCGCGGTCACGCGCGCACCACCATGTCGCGACGCACGGCCTCGACCTGGCGGGTGAACCGGCCATCCGGGATCGTCGCCGCCACGGCGCGCGCGTCGGACCAGTTGTCGACGTCTCGCAGCACGGGCAGCGGCACGGCGCGCAGTCCACGCCCAGTCAGCGCGGACCACGTCGATCGGCCCGTATCCGGCGTCGACATCGGCACCGCGCGCAGCATCACCGCCTGCCGGGGATCGCGCAGCCCCAGCGCCCACCAGCCGCCGTCGGGGGCGAACCCAAGCGCTGCGTCGGCATCTTCGAGCCGGCGCATGGCGGCGGCCAGCCGCGCCGGGGTCAGTTGCGGGGTGTCCATCCCGATCTGTAGCACCCGACGGTCGGGGAATGTCTCGGCGACGTCGAGGTGGGCGTGCGCGAGTCGATCAGCCAGATCCGCGCCTCGCTGCGGCAGGACCGACCAACCGGCGAGGGCGGCGGTCAACTCCACGCCGTCCACGGCGTCCGCGAGTTGTCCGGCCAACGCCAGCACAGGTGTCACCCCTGGTGTGTCTCGGACGGCGTCCAGGGTGTCCCGCAGCGCGGCGGCGGCCAACTGGGCGGCCTGGACGGAAGTCGCCGGCGGACACAGCCGGGTCTTCACCAAGCCAGGAACGGGCGCCTTCGCCATCACCAGCACGACGGTCACCGGGGCTCCCGCACGGTACGCAACACGGCGGCGAAGTCTCGGGTGGCCCGCAGGGTGCCCCGTACGGAACCGGAGACCTTGGAACGGGTGCCGGCGGCGCGCGGGGCGTAGGTGACGTCCACCTCGTGGATGCGCCAACCCGCCGCGGCGGCCCGGATCAACAGCTCCAGCGGATAGCCGAAGGCCCGGTCTGTGACCCCGAGGGCGAGCAGGGCCTCCCGGCGGGCCACCCGGATCGGGCTGAGGTCACGCAGCGGCACGCCCCGGTGCCGCAGCAGCGCGGCGACCAGCGCCGTGCCCGCCCGCGCGTGCCACGGCCACACCCCGACACCGATCGGTCGACGACGGCCGACGGCCAGATCAGTGACCCCGTCGGCGACGAGGGTGACCATGGCGGGTAGCTCTCGGGGGGCAAAGGACCCGTCGGCGTCCAGCACGCAGACCAGTTCGGTCTCGGCGGCCTCGATCCCGGTGTGCACGGCCGCGCCGTACCCCCGCCGTGGTTCGTGCACCACCCGCGCACCGTGCCGGGCGGCCACCTCGGGTGAGCCGTCGCGCGACCCGTTGTCCACGACGATCGCCCGGTATCCGGGCGGCAGCGCGGTCAGCACGGCGGGCAGGGCCGCGGCCTCGTCCAGGCACGGCAGCACCACGTCGATCTGTGTCGGCATACCGCCGACGCTAGGGCTGGCCCAGGGCTGCCCGCGCCCGATTCGACCTTACGGAACACTTACCGCACAGACACTTCTTACCGTCCGGTGACATACCGGCAAAGTGGCTGACGGAGCGTGGACCGAGCCGTACCGTCCGGTCGACATGAGACCCGGTGCCACCGTTTCCCGCTCGTCCGTCCACCACCGCATCCCGAACCGCCACCGGGGCGACCTGCTGGTGCTGGGCGTCGAGGCGACGCTGTTGGTCACCGCCGTGGCGGTGGGCGCGATGCTCAACCGCGCAGGCGTGGGCCTGCACGCCGACGCCGCGCCGCTCTACGCCACCTGGAGACCGCACCTGGGCTGGGGCACGCCGGCCGCGTTGGCGATCGCCGTCGCGGTGGTCGGGCCCGGATTGCAGTGGGCCCGCACCGCCCGATGGGGCACTCTGCTGTCCGTCGGCTACCTGGCCGCGGTCGGCTGGACGCTCGCCCTGGCGCTCGTGGACGGCTGGTCGGAGGGGCTGACAAGACGGCTCACCCCGCAGGCGGAGTATCTGCACGAGGTGCACCGGGTGACAGACATTGGGCGGATGCTGGCCGGTTTCGCGGACCGCATTCTGGACTTCCAGCCGGGCTCGTGGTCCACCCACACCGCCGGCCATCCACCAGGTGCCCTGCTGGTCTTCGTCGCACTCGACCGGGTGGGCCTGGGCGGTGGCACGGCGGCGGCGCTGGCCTGCGTCCTGGTCGGGGCGAGCGTCGTGGTGTCCGTGCCGATCACCTTACGGGCCCTGGGCGCCGGCGGGGCCGCCCGAGCATCGCTGCCGTTCCTGGTGCTGCTGCCCGGAGCGGTCTGGGTGGGCGCCTCCGCCGACGGTCTCTTCACCGGGGTGGTAGCCGCCGGCCTCGCGATGCTGGCAGTACGAGGACCCGCGACCGCGTTGGCCGGCGGAGTACTGCTCGGCTTCGCGCTGTACCTCTCCTACGGCTTCGTGCTTGTCGCGCCCCTGGCTCTCGTCGTGCTCGCGCTGCGGCCAGGAGGCCGGGGTGCCGCGCTACTCGCTGGCGCGACCGGTGTGGCCACGGTGGCGGTGGCGTTCACCGTGGCGGGGTTCTACTGGTGGCAGGGGTACGACCGGGTGGTCGAGCGCTACTACCAGGGTTGGGCGGCCGACCGTCCCTACGCATACTGGGTCTGGGCCAACCTGGCGGCGCTGCTGCTCTCTGCCGGGCCGGTGGTCGGGCCGGCGCTGCGCCGCACTCTGCACTCGGCCCGCGGGGCCTGGCGGGCGTGGGCCAGACCCCCGGAACTGACCGCGCCGGAGCCGAGGACCAGCGGATCGGGACCGGGCGGTGAATTGCTGACCCGCGTCGCGGTGCGAAACCTGCGGATCGGCGCGCTCGCGCGACGGGTCGAGACACTCGGGCCTACCGTTCTGCTATCGGCCGCCGCGCTGCTTGCGGTGCTCGCCGCCGACCTGTCGGGCATGAGCAAGGCAGAGGTGGAGCGGATCTGGCTACCGTTCACGGTCTGGCTGCTCGTCGCCACCGCGCATCTGCCCGCCGCGACGCACCGCTGGTGGCTGGCCGGGCAGGCGCTCACCGCCCTGGCCGTCAATCACCTGCTGTTCACCGTCTCGTGAGCCTGCCCCTGCCGCCGCTGGGTGGGGGTGGGGGTGGGGGTGGGGGTGGGGGTGGTGCGAGTCTGCTCAGACCGACACGACGGCGGGTTCCCGTAGCGGATCGGTGGCGAAGGCGGTCACTCCCTCGACGAAGCTGACTTGGGCGGTGTATCCGAGCAGGTCGCGCGCGCGGCCGGGGTCGGCGACCACGTGCCGCACGTCGGCGGCCCGGGCGCCGCCGACGACCACCGGTGCTGGCCCGTCCATCGCCGCCGCCAAGGCGGTGGCGAGATCGCCGACGGTGTGCGGCTGGCCAGAGCAGACGTTCACCGGTACCAGACCGTCCGGAGCCGGAGCGGTCAGCGCCAGCACGTTCGCGCGCGCCACGTCGGAGACGTGCACGAAGTCGCGCCGCTGCAGGCCGTCCTCGTAGACCTGTGGCGGCCGACCATTGGCCAGCGCCGATCGGAAGATCGACGCTACTCCGGCATACGGCGTGTCGCGGGGCATCCGGGGGCCGTACACGTTGTGGTAGCGCAGTGCCCAGACCCCTGCCCCGGTCTGCCGGCTCCACGAGGCGGCCAGATGCTCCTGGGCCAGTTTGCTGGCCGCGTAGGTGCTACGCGGTTCGAGCGGAGCGTCCTCCGGCACGAGTGCGCTGGTGAGTGGGCCGGCGCACGCCGGACAGGTGGGGTCGTACCGGCCGGAGGCGACATCGGCCTCACGACGTGGGGCCGGTCGAACGACCCCGTGCCGGGCGCACGTATATCGCCCTTCACCGTAGACGACCATGGAACTGGCCAACACCAGACGAGACACGCCAGCCCGGTGCATCGCTGCCAGCAGCACCGCCGTGCCGTAGTCGTTGTGGCTGACGTAGTCGGGAGCATCCGACGGGTCCAGCCCGTGACCGACCATCGCCGCCTGGTGACACACGGCATCGACCCCGGCCAGCAGATCGTCGAGCAGGTGCGGATCGCGAATGTCGCCAACGACCGGATCATGGCGGCGGAACCACGCGGGCAGCACGCTCCCGTGCGCCTGGGGCAACAGCGCGTCCAGGCACACCACTTGGTGCCCCTGTGCGACGAGCAGGTCCGCGACCTGCGATCCGATGAACCCGGCGGCGCCGGTGACGAGTACCCGCATTGCGTCACGCTAGGTCAGAGCGGCGGCCCTCGGGGCCGGTTCCGCTCCGACGTCAGCACTTCGTAAGGGGACGGCCGGTAAGCCTTTGGTAATGCCGCAAAGCCCGCCCGAGGGCGCCGCTGCCGGCTAGCGTCCTGCACAACGCCGTCGCGTCCGGTTCGACGCCGTCACCGACTGGAGGAACAGTGCCAGCCGACCCGCCGTCCCATGATTCGACTGCGGGACCCGACCCAGGTGAGCCGAGGCGCACGTCCGAGAAGTCCGGGCGGTCCGCCGAGGCGACCGGGGCCCGAGCGTACGCCTACCCGGCGCGACTGTGGCGCGCGTTGGATCGGCATCGCCCGCCCGGAGCCGACGCCGCCACCAACGCGTGGCGCAGCCCGGTACGCGGCCCATGGTTGACGTCCGTGTTCGGCGTCGTCCTGCTCGCCACGCTACCGCTTGTGATCATCACCGGACTGCTGGACTGGATCGCCTACGGCCCTCGGCTCGGCCAGGCATTCCCCAGCGACGTGGGCTGGCTGCACCCTCCCATCTTCGACTGGCCCACCCGCCCCGCCTGGCTGTTCCGGCTCACCCAGGGGCTGCACGTGACGCTCGGTATCGTGTTGGTACCGGTTGTCGTGGCGAAACTCTGGTCGGTGGTACCCAAGCTGTTCGACTGGCCGCCGGCCCGCTCGGTGGCCCAGGTACTCGAACGGCTTTCCCTGCTGCTCTTGGTGGGCGGAATCCTCTTCGAGATGGCCACCGGCCTGCTCAACATCCAGTACGCGTACCTTTTCGGGTTCGACTTCTACATCGCGCACTGGTACGGCGCCTGGATCTTCACCGCCGCCCTCGTCACACACGTGGCGATCAAGCTTCCTCGTACGATCTCCGCGCTGCGCGGTCCGCGCCTCACGCACACCACGCCGGAGCCGGCGGATCCGGACGGGCTGGTAGCCCGCCGGCCCGGCCCGGCGACGATGAGCCGACGTGGCGTTCTCGCCCTGACCGGTGGCGGCGCCTTGCTGTTGGCGGCGCTGACCATCGGGCAGAGCCTGGACGGGGTGCTGCGCAGGACCGCGCTGCTGCTACCGCGGGGCCGGCAGCACGACGACGGACCCAACGGTTTCCCGATCAACCGGACCGCCACCGCGGCCGGTATCCAACCCGCCGACACCGGCACCCAGTGGCGGCTGACGGTGCGCGGCGGCAGCCGCACGGTAGAGGTGGACCGCGCCGGCCTGCTCGCGATGCCACAGCACACCGCGGACCTGCCGATCGCCTGCGTCGAGGGCTGGTCGACAACGCAAACCTGGACCGGGGTACGGCTACGAGACCTCGCCGCTCTGGTCGGCGCACCCGACAGCGCCGTGGCACGGGTCGAATCGCTGGAACAGGCCGGTCTGTTCCGTCAGGCCCGGTTACAGGTCAACCAGGTCCTCCACCCCGACTCGCTGCTCGCCCTGCGCGTCAACGGCGTCGACCTCTCGGCCGACCACGGCTATCCGGCCCGCATCATCGTGCCGGCGCTGCCCGGCGTGCACTGCACGAAGTGGGTCCGCGACATCACCTTCGAGAAGCAGTCCGATGACTGAGTTCCGGCGAAGCTACGGCGCCGCACTCTGGCACCTGCTGCTCCTGCTCGGCTGCTTCGCGGTGACCGGCTGGATAGCGCTGCGGCTGTCCGGGGAGCCGACCGCAGCCCGGATGCTGCTCTGGTTCCTTGGCGCGGTCGTCGCCCACGACCTGCTCCTGTTCCCGGTCTACGCCCTGGTCGATCGGACGCTGCTCGCCGCGACGGACCGCCCGAACCACCGCCCGGCGCTGAACCACTTACGGGTGCCCGCGCTTGCCTCCGGGCTGCTCCTGCTCGTCTATCTTCCCGGCATCCTCGGACTCGGCGGCGACACGTACACGGCGGCGACCGGCCTGACCCCGCAGCCGCTGCTGGCCCGCTGGCTGGCGGCCAGCGCAGCGATCTTCGCCGGCAGCGCGATTCTCTACGCGCTGCGGCGGCGGCTCCGGGCTCGAATCAAGATCGGTGGGCCAGCAGACTGATTAGACGGTCGTGCGGCAGGGCCGGCGTGCGGTTGCCGTCCCGGCCAACCATCGCGGTATTGCCGATCAGCGCGTTGACGATGGCCTCTTCCACCACCTGGACGGTCGCCTCGTAGAAGCGGTCGGTGTACCCCCACGGCACGAACCGCAGGGAATCCAGTTCCTACCCGCTCAGGGCTCGGACAGCAACTTGCGAGCGCCGGGATTGGCCGTGGCGAAAGCAAGAAAACGGATCACCGGAAAAGTGCGAGCCGCCGGTGCGGGCCATGCCCAGGGGGACCCGCCGGGCAAAGGCCTTGCACTGTCCAGGCCGATGCCACCCTTGAAGCCGGAACAGTTCATCCCGGTTGCCCCAGCAGGCCGCCGCAGCGAGCGCGGCCAGTCCGGCCAACGCTGAGGTGGCATAACGGCGCGATGAAGGTCCACGGGAACTCTCGAATGACGAGCGCGGTTCTTCGTATGCTCCGGCGAAGAACCAGTGGCGCCGTCTGTCAAGGCCTGAACGGTACTGTTGAGTCCATCTCCACGGCGGGCAGACGTTCCCGTGGCGACGGAGGCTGGCCGGTGAAGGGAGTGCAGGATATGGCGCGGCCCAAGAACCAGGAGGAGCGGCGCCAGCACCTGGTGCGGGCGGCGCGGCGCGCGATCGTCACGCACGGCCTGGCCGCAGTACGGGTCCGTGACGTCGCCGACGCCGCCGGTATGGCTACCGGCTCCGTCACCTACTACTTCCGAGAGATCGAGCAGCTGTTCCAGGAGGTCTACGCCGAAGCCGTCGACCGCTTCGATGCCCGCCGTGTCGCAGCCGTCGAAGGTGTCACGGACCCGCGAGAGCGGCTGGCGGTGACGATCGGCTCGGGCCTGCCCACCAGCCCGGACGACGAACTGTGCTGTCTGCTCTACGAATTCTCCCCACAGGCTCGCCGGCGACGTGTCGACGCCGCACTGCGCCGCACGCTCTACGACCGCCAGGTGAGCCTCTATCGATCGATCCTCGACACCGGCGCCGGTCTCGGGCAGTTTCATCTCACCGCGACCTCGACCGAGATCGCGAGCAACCTCGTCGCTCTCGAGGACGCCTACGGCTATCACGTCATCGCCCGGACGTCCATCACCCGCCAACAGGCCGAAGCGCACATCGTCGGCTACGCGGCCACCACCACCGGCTGCGACCTTGCCTCCGCCTCCAATGCACACTCGCGCAGACATGTAGCTTCATCGCCCTGACTTACGCGCCGTTGCGGGCACGGCGGCAGCCGCCACCATGCCGAACCCACCGAACAGGGTGCTCACCCCACCGCTGGCTCACGCCCGGCGCAACGAGGTCAAGGGCCAGCAGCGCTACGTGCAGAGAAAGGCAGACATCAACCGAGTCGAGGTCGGCGTCGCGAGGATCCGGCCGATCCGGGCCAGCCGCTCGTAGAGAGCCGGACGGGACAGGTGCGCCGCGGCGACCGCTCTCGTTTTGTTCCGGCCGTGCCCAAGGTATACGCGCAGGGTGCCCGGTGGTCGCTGCCACGGATACGTGTCGGCGTACGACTTCACGCGTACCTACCTTGGCATCCGAACCCGTACGCCGACAGATGCGCCACGTCATGCGCCAGCAGTGCCCCCAACCCGCGTCCGACAAAGGCATGGGGGTCGCCTGGCGGAGCGGAGCGCGAGGATGTCACACACGGTGGGCAACGCTGCTGACACTGGCCCAGGCCCCCACACACCTCGGTCTGAGACGCGGCCCATCCGTCCGGGCCAACGGCAGCCACGTGGCTGCCTCACCGCTGCCTCCTCGCGATCGACGCGACCGGCCAACTTGACTAACATCGATCACTGTTCTTCACTGCATCGTACGACGAATGATGTCGTCGCCGCTGACGGCATGATCCAGGGGAGGCCTGATGAGTTCGGCACGCCAGAGACTGAGCGCCATCGCGATCGCGGTCACCACGGCAGCGAGCGTCGGGATGGTCGCCGCGCCCGCGCACGGCGCCACGGGTGTACGAGCGGCGGTCGTGAACGCCGCGAAGGCCTACCTGGGCACGCCGTACCGCCTTGCCTACGGCTGGACGTGCGGCACGCAGGCGGTGGACTGCGAGTGCCTCAACAGACACGCCATCTGGGACGGGACGAAGGCCGCCACGGGCCGCGGACTGCAGCTGAACTACTGGCTGCAGGGCCAGATCAACCAAGGCCGCCGGGTCAGCTCCCCGCGCCCGGGAGACCTCGTCTTCTGGGACACCGACCCGAACGACGGCATTCGCTACGGCGGCGACCTCGACCACACCGGCGTCTACATCGGCAACAACCGGGTCATCGACGCCAACGCCTACTACGGCTACGTCAAGAACGACAGCGTCACCCTCAACGGCACCGAACCGAACCCGCTGTTCATCGACGTCCTCACACCCAACGGCTACTGACGGGCATACGTCCTGCCCAGCGTCGCGGTCGACGCCGACGTCACCGGAGGCACCGGCGCCAACCACGCGAGCCCTGGAAGGGTTGCCGGACGGCTGGTCACGGCCGAAGGCACCTGCCGTGGCAATCCAAGGGGCATGATCAACAGGCTCGTCCCCATGATTAGCCGGGGTCGGTGCCGCCGCCCAGCAGTCGGAGCGAGGATCGCACCGATCGGCAGGCCTCCGGCCAGTCCAGCCCGGCGACGTAGCGCGCCAGTACCGCGGTGATCAGCAGGGTCAGCGGCAGGCCCCAGCCGAGCGCCCGTCCCGGTAGCCGCCACGCCGAACGAAGATCGGCCCAGCCCACCCGCATACCGTCGGTGAACAGCACCGCGAACAGCGCCAGCTCCGCGAGTTGCACCACGATCGGCGAGTCGGCCCGCAGATGCAGCACACCGTGGTGCCTTCGCCCAGGACGACCCCGGCCACCAGGAACAGGGCCGCCGTGGACAGGATCGTCCGGTGGGCCAGCGCCGACACCAGGACGGCAGCCAACAGGACGGCGGCAAAGCAGAGCAAACAGCACGCGGGCCTCCGGAGGGAACGGTTCGTCACGGTGCCGACCAGACTTCCCGGCGCTCCACGAATTCCGCGCGATCATAACGAGCGCCGCGCCGGTCACCCGGGCTCTGTGCGCGGGGCATCAGCGGGTTCACCGTGCCCGTCGGTGAACTCCCGTCGGGCGTCGCCGCCGGCGCCTTCCTGGCCGGTCCGGCTGCCTCGACCGGTGACGGCCTCACACCTGCCGTAAGAAAGCGGTAATCCTGCTCGACCAGGGGACCGGGCTAGTATCCGCTCATGCCCGGTCCCCGTACCGCATCCCTGCCCGGTGTGGCCGCCTTGACGGCGGTCGTTCTCGCCCTTGCCGCCTGCGGCGGCACCGAGCCGCCCGCCGCCCCCGACGGCACGAGCGCTGGGCTAGACGCAGCAGCGCAGCCGACCGCTGCGGGCACTGTCGGCCCGACGGCCAGCGGCGCGACGGACACGGCAGTCCCGGAGACGCTCACGTTCTCCGGCCGGACGATCGATGGCGGGGCATTCTCGGGCAGCAGCCTCGCCGGCAAGCCTGCGGTGCTGTGGTTCTGGGCGGCCTGGTGTACCCGCTGCCGCGCCGTTGCCGACGAGGTGGCCGCCGTTCAGCGCGAGAACGCCGGCCGGGTCAACGTGGTCGGCGTGGCCGGGCTGGGCAGCGGCGCCGAGGCGATGCGACGGTTTGCGAAGCAGACCGGGATCGAGGGCTTCCCCCACCTGGCCGACGACGACGGCCAGATCTGGCGCCGCTTCGAGGTGACCAGCCAGGAACAGTACGTGCTCATCGACTCCGCCGGCGCCGTTGTGCACTCGGGACCGCTGTCCCAGACGGACCTGCGCCAGCGGGTCGCCGGGCTGAACTGACCATGCCGGACACGCCATACGGCCTCGCCGTCGGCGCCGGGCTGCTGGCTGCGGTCAACCCGTGCGGCTTCGCACTGCTGCCCGCGTACCTGTCGATGCTGGTGCTCGGTGACGAGCCGACGGCCGAGCGGGGCCTGCTCGCGCCGATCGGCCGGGCCGTCGCACTGACCGGCGCGATGACACTGGGGTTCGTCGCGGTGTTCGGCGCGTTCGGGCTGCTCGCCGCCCCTGCGGCGGACGCGGTCGCCCGTCACCTGCCTCGGGTGTCGATACTTATCGGTCTTGCCCTGGTGGTGGCCGGCGGCTGGCTGTTGGCCGGATGCCAGCTGCCGACCTTCACCCCGAGGGTCGCGACCGGACCGGCGGTCCGCCGACGGTTCGGCTCGATGGTGCTGTTCGGCATGGCCTACGCGATCGCCTCGCTCGGCTGCACCATCGGCCCTTTCCTGGCCGTCGTGGTGGCCGGCTTCCGTGCCGGGTCGGCGCTGTCGGGCATCGGCCTCTTCGTGGCGTACGCGGTGGGTATGGGGCTCGCGGTAGGGGCCGCCGCGCTGGCCGTCGCGTTGGCCCGCGATTCACTGGTTCGTCGCACCCGCCGGGCCGCCCCGTTGCTCGGGCGCGTCGCCGGCCTGCTGCTGATGGTCACCGGTGGATATGTGGCCTGGTACGGATGGTACGAGGTACGGGTCCTCACCGGCCGAGGTGACACGGACGACCCGATCATCGGCGCGGCCGGCGCCGTTCAAACAGCGCTCAGCGGCTGGCTGGCAGGGCTGGGCCCGTGGACGGTCGCCGCGACGGCGCTGGCGCTGCTCGCCCTGGCCGTCGGCGTGACACTGACGCGCCGCCGCCGAGCACTGGCCCAGCAGGGCCGTCGCCCAACCAACTAAGGTTCGGGGCGGCACCCCGGTCGCTCACGCAGGCGCTTGGCCTGGCCCGAGAGACGGCTGAGGTGGGCTGCGGTCAGGGGTGTGGACAACAGCTCGGCCAACGCGACACCGAACAGATCTTGGACGTGCACCGGTGGCGCGAACCAGAGGTCGACGGTGCCCGCCCTGACGCACCTCGACCCGGCGTGCGAGCCGGCCCGGTGGCACGCACCGGGCCGGCTCGCAGAATGTCAGGCCCAGTTCACCTGCGCGTGGTGGGATGGTCGGGCTGTCTCGGAATAGTCCCAGCCGTGGACGGTGCCGATACCCCAGCCGACCGCCCGACGTTGTCCGTCGTCGTTCCGGTGCACGGCGTCGAGGCGTACCTCGCGACCTGCCTCGACTCGATCCTCGCCCAACCCGGCGCCGAGGACGTGGAGGTCGTCGCGGTGGACGACGCCTCGCCGGACGGCAGTGGGAGGCTGCTCGACCGGTACGCCGCGCGCGACCCCCGGGTGCGGGTGGTCCGCCTGGCCGAGAACGCCGGCCTGGGCGGCGCCCGCAACGCTGGCGCGGCCCAGGCCACCGGCGACTACCTCTGGTTCGTCGACGGTGACGACTGGCTGCCGCCCGGCGCGGTCGCGGCGGTGCGGGAGCGACTCGCGGAGACCCGCCCGGACGTGCTGATCGTCGACCACGCCGAGGTGTTCCCCGACGGTCGGGTGGTGGCCCGGCCGTCCGGGCCGGCCCTCGGGGGGCGACGCGTCCCGCTGCGCCTGGCCGACCGGCCCGAGCTGCTCATGCTCGCCCAGTCCGCGTGCACCAAGCTCGTCCGCCGTACGTTCCTGGCCGAGCTGGGACTCTCCTTCCGGCCCGGCTGGTACGAGGACTGCGCCTACAGTCATCCCCTGCTGATCGCCGCCAGCAGTATCGACGTGCTGGAGCGGGACTGCTACCACTACCGGCAGCGCCCCCGCGACCGGATCACCGCCACCCTGAGTTCGCGGCACTTCGAGGTCTTCGACCAGTACGCCTCGGTGTTCGGCTGGCTGGTGACCGCAGGCGGCGACGCCCCGGACCGGTTCCGGCCAGACCTGTTCCGCGTCATGCTCGACCACTACCTGGTGATCGTCGGCAACGACCTCCGGCTACCGCCGGAGGACCGCCGGGCGTTCTTCCGCCGCATGGCGGCGGACTACCGGCGATGGCTGCCCGCCGCCGGCTACCCCCGACCCGGCGGGATCGCCGGGCTCAAGCACCGGATGGTGCGCCACGACGCGTACGTCGTCTGGGCGGCCCTGCGGGCAGCGCACCGGGCGGCGGGCCGGCTGCGCCGGTCGCTGCGGCCACGGCCGGCGCAACCCGCTCGGACCAGCTCGAACGCGCCCGTCGGCGCGGACGGGTGACGGAACGGTGACGAGCATGAAGTATCTGATCACCGGTGGTGCCGGCTTCATCGGCAGCACGGTTGGCTCCGCGCTGCTGGACCGGGGCATCACGCCGGTGATCCTCGACGACCTGTCGACCGGCCGGGCGTCCTTCGCGGCCGGTCGACCCTTCTATCGCGGTGACGTCGCCGACGGCGACCTGGTCGACCGGATCTTCGCCGAGCACCCCGAGATCCGGGCCACCGTGCACTGCGCCGGGATGATCGTGGTACCCGAGTCGACCCGCGACCCGCTGCGCTACTACCGGGAGAATCTCGCCAAGTCCGTCGAGCTGGTCCGCCACCTGGTTCGCAACGGGTGCCGTCGGGTGCTGTTCAGCTCCACCGCCGCCGTCTACCGGCCGGGTGCGGACTTCGCGGTCGACGAGTCCTCCCCCATCGACCCGATCAGCCCGTACGCCCGCACCAAGGCCATGGTCGAGGCGGTGCTGGCCGACTGCGCGCGGGCCGGGGAGCTGCGGGCGGTGGCGCTGCGCTACTTCAACCCCATCGGGGCCGATCCCCTGCTGCGCACCGGGCTGCAACTGCTCCACCCGACGCACGCCCTGGGTCGCATGATCGAGGCCGCCACCACCGGCACGGAGTTCCACATCACCGGCACGGACTGGCCCACCCGCGACGGCAGCGCCGTCCGGGACTACGTCCACGTGTGGGATCTCGCCCAGGCCCACGTGGCCGCCCTGACCCGCTTCGACGAGGTGACGGCCGCCGGCCCGCACGGGTACGCCGCGCTCAACATCGGTACCGGGGTGGGCACCACGGTCCGGGAACTGCTGGCCGCGTTCGCCGCGGTGACCGGCCATCCCCTGCCGTACCGGGAGGCCGCCCGGCGGCCGGGCGACGTCCCGGGGGTCTACAACCGCAGCCGCCGCTACCAGGACCTGCTGCGGTGGTCGCCGCGCTTCGGCATCGAGGACGGCATCCGGCACGCACTGGAGTGGCGGGCGCTCGACGACCGCCGGCACCTGGCCGTGGCCCCGCTCGCCCTGCGGTAGCCGCTGGCCGGCATCGGGCCGCCGGAAGGCCCACGGCCGCCGTTCGCCTGGCTCGGGGCGGCCCCGACCTCGCGGCGGCCCGTCAGGAAGGGCGGCGGGCGACCAGCCGGGCGAGCACCCGCCGCGGGGTCAGTGGCACCACGGAGATCATCAACCGGCCGCTGCCGTCGGTCACCGGCGAGACGGCGTACCAGCGCCGCCCCCGCCGCCGGATCACCGGTCGGGGAAACCGGACCCGGCGGGGTGCGCGCAGCGGCGCGGTCCCGGGCCGGCCGTCGGGCGCGGGCAGCGTCAGGTGTACGGGGCGGCGCTGCCCGGTCACCGCGCTGGCGCCCAGCACCTCGGTCACGCTGATCCGGGCCCGCAGCACGGTGTCGCCGGCGGCCGGGGCGGGCCGAACGACGCCGGCCAGTTCGCCGGCGGTGAGTCGCGGCGGTCCCGGGCAGAGCCGGTCGAGATCGGGCAGGGGCGTGCGCAGGTCCAGGACGAGGGCCGGCCCCGCGTCGGCGTCGCGGTCCCAGCCGATGTCGGTGACCTCGAACCGGGCCAGCCAGTCCACGGCGTCGGTGACGTCGAAGACGCCGTCGGGCAGCCGGCCGTGCGACGCCCGGAAGCCCGGATACGCCGCGTACCGCCGGCCGCCCTCGAAGACCGTCGACGGCACGCCGCGCTCCGCGTCCTGCCGGATCACGTCGACCAGGTCGTCGGGCGTGCCGTGCTCGGCGACCCCGATCCGCAGCCGGGTCTCCACCGGCAGCCGGTCCCGTACGGAGGCGGTCAGGTGCCGCCCGGCCAGCTCCCGTACGCCGGCGTGCAGCAGCTCGCGGGTCGGCCCGTCCAGCCGCAGGAAGTCGTCGTCGAGCAGGGCCGCCACCTCGAAGCGGAAGTAGCGCCGCAGCACCGCGTCCCGCTCGCCGCCCGGCGGGATCAGGCCGACGGCGAACTCCACGAGCCGCCGCGCGCAGTCGAGCCGCTCCTCCACCCGGCTCAGGTAGGTGATGTTCCGGGCGTTCAGCCGCCGCACGGCGTAGTAGTAGTCGTAGTCGGCGAGGGCCGTGACCCGGGCCGCCCGGTGGCACGCCTCCAGGGTGAACGGCTGGTCGCTGCCGATCGGCATGTCCTCCGGGTACCGCAGCCGGTGCCGCTCGACCAGCTCCCGCCGGAACAGCTTGGTGTTGGCCAACGACAGCGGCAGAGCCGAGTCGGCCAGCCCGACGTCCACCGCCGTGCGGGCGAAGACCTCCTGGTGGACGTAGCGGCTGTTCACCCCGACCACCCGGCCGAGGACGACGTCGGAGCCGTACCGGTCGGCGGCGGCCACCAGCCGTTCCAGAGCCTCAGGACCGAGGCGGTCGTCCGCGCCGACGAAGAAGACATACCGCCCGGTGGCCAGGTCGAGGGCCCGGTTGCAGGGCGCCGCCGGGCCGCCGGAGTTGGGCTGGTGCACAACGGTCACGGCGCCCGGATACCGGCGGACGTAGCGATCGAGCTGCCGGCCGCTGCCGTCGGTCGATCCGTCGTCCACCGCCACGATCTGCATCCGGTCCGTGCCGATGCTCTGTCCGAGCAGCGAGTCCAGGCACCCGGTGAGGTAGGGCATCGTGTTGTACACGGGTACGACGACGGTCACGTCGGGCAGCCGGGAGCCGCCCCGGGGACCCGCCGCCGGCGCGCCGGCGGCCACGGGTTCAGCCGACACGGCCGTACGCGTCCGCCCCGCCGGCGACGCCCGCCGGCACCAGCCGGGCGTAGACCCGGTCGAGTTCCACGGCCTGCCGCTCCCACGTCCACCCCGCCAGCAGGGCCGGGTCGTCGTACGCCGCCCGGTACCGGCCGGGGTCGGCGAGGACCGCGCGTACGGCGCGGGCGAACTCCTCGGCGTCCCCGGCCCGGAACACCTCGCCCTGCCCGGTCGCTCGGACGGTGTCGGCCATGGTGCGCACGTCGCTGACCACGATCGGCAGCCGGGCGTGCGAGTACTCGAAGAACTTGGTGATCAGCGCGATCTCGTGGTTGGGCCAGTGCTGGATCGGGATCACCCCCAGGTCGGCCCCGGCAAGCAGCGGCACCACCTCGTCGTGCGGCACGTACCCCCGCACGTGCAGGCGGTCGCCGACACGAAGGTCGGCCGCCCGTGCCGTCAGCGACCGGACGTACTCGCCGTCGGGATGGTTGACCACCAGCGCGACGTGCACGCCGGGCAGCAGCGGCAGCGCCTCGACCAGGACGTCGAGGCCCCGCTGCGGCGCCGCGGCGCCGCTGTAGACCAGCAGCGGGTCGGCCGGCCCGAGGCCGAACCCCGCGCGGAGGGTCTCGGTGGCCCGCACGGGCCTGTCGCCGACCTCGCGACCGTCGGGCGCGTTCAGCACGACGGTGGGGAGTTCGGGCAGGTCGTGCTCGCGTTGCAGCAGGCGGGCCAGCTCCGGCGAGACGGTCACCACCGCGTCGGCGTGGCGCGCGTACTCCCGTTCGTGCGCCAACTGGGCGGGCAGCCACCGCACGTTGTCGCTCCAGGGTTTGATGCCCGGCAGGAACTCGTGGGCGTCCCACACCAGGCTGACCCGGCGGCCGGCGGCCCTGGCCCGCAGGAGCCCCCGTGCGCCCACGCCGAGCATGCGGAAGTCGTTGGCGTGGATCAGATCGGGCGCCAACTCGTCGAGCACTGGGCCGTAGGCGTGCTCGTAGCTCCACAGTGCCGGCTGCAACCGGCGCCAGGCGCGGTCACCGTACAGCCGCAGGCACAGTCGGGTGTACGCCCGCTCGACCGGCGTCCGCAGGCCGAGGCGCGCGAGCAGCGCCGCCGCGTCCCGGCGCGTCGTCCGGCGCACGGGCGCGCCGGGACGGCCCATCGGCAGCAGCCGCACCAGGGCCTCGCCGATCCGCCACCGGTGCGGCTCCCCGTCGGGCGAGCGGCCCAGCAGGGTGACGTCCCAGCCGGCGGCGGCGGCCGACCGGGCCGACTTCTGCACCCGGGAATCGCCCTGGACCGCGTTGTCGACCAGCATGACCACCCGGCCCCTGGCTCCGGCTCGAATCTCCATCGTCACCCTTCCGCGGCCGGCACGGCCGGCCGCGAAGATCCTATGGCCGGCCGAGCCCCCGCTCCGAGGCGAACGGCAAGTCGACGACCGATGTTCACCCCGCGGCAAGCAAGCCCCTGGGCCGGGCCACCGGCGGGCGTACCGAACAGAGCGCGGGTTGTCGCAGCAGTCGCCGACGCCGCCCATCGATGGCATCAGCCCGGAGTCGCGGGCGCTCCACAGGGGTGATCGGCCTCCGGCCGGGGCCCGGCCCGCTGATCGGATGAGGCCCGCGACCTGACCGCCATCCGGCGTACGCCCGAGGGCGCGTGCGCCGACTCCGCATGATGCGTCAGCGGCTTGTTTGATACATCTGAATCGGATTTTGTCAGTCACCGCGAAAACGACGCTTGGCAATGCGTACATCAATCCGAGGCGTCCCTCTGCGGCTGCCGTTGGCTGTAGAGTCCGGCAAACCAACCGGGCAATGCACAGGCATTGGCGACCCATTGCCGCAACGAAAACGAAGGAGCTTGGTAGATGGAATACCCGCGAAGAGTGACAATCGTTCCCACCCGTCGACCCGGGCGCACTGCCGTGGCGCTCGTCGCCGCCACGCTGGCTGCCGTCATATTCACTCAACCAGCGGCCTCGGCCGCCAATCCGGGACGGACCGCGAATGCCGTCGGCGAGATCCTCGGGGCCGGGCGGGCGACCGCAGTGCCGGGCGAATACATTGTGGTGCTCAAGGACGGTGCGGCCGCGGGCTCGGCGGGTAGCCGCAAGTCCGCCGTGTCCGGCGCAGCCCGCGCACTGGCCAGTCGATTCGGCACAATGCCGAACCAGGTGTGGGGCGACGCCCTCAACGGCTTCTCGGTGCGGGCCTCCGAGGCGGTCGCCCGGCGGCTCGCCGCCGATCCGGCGGTGGCCTACGTAGAGCAGGACCAGGCCGTTGAAGTGCCCGAGACGGCTTCGGTGCAGCCGGCCACCGCCCAGCCGAACGCACCCTGGAACCTGGACCGGATCGATGCTCCGGTCGGACTCGACACCACCTACAACTTCGTACGCCAAGGTACCGGGGTCCGGGTCTACGTCATCGGCCCCGGAATCCGCACCACCCACCAGGAGTTCGGCGGTCGGGCCCACCACGGTTACGCCGCCAGCTGCTTCAAGGCCCTTGGCACACATGTGGCCGGCATCATCGGTGGAACGACGTACGGAGTCGCCAAGAACGTCGAGTTGGTCTCGGTCGGCCTCCCCAGTTGTAACGGCACCCTCAGCGCGTTGATCGGCGCCGTCGACTGGGTGGTCGCCGACAACAGCCCCTGGGATCCGCCCGCCGTCGGGGACTTCGTGCTGGCCGGCGGTATGAGCACCGCGCTGAACACGGCGGTCGCCAATGCTGTCGACGACGGCATCGTCATAACGACACCGGCTGGCGACGTGAACCAGAACGCCTGCAATGACTCGCCTGGTTCGGTGCCCACCGTCATCACCGTCGCGTCCATCCAGTCCAATGACGCCCGGCCTTCCTACTCCAACTTCGGTCCCTGCGTCGACCTTTTCGCCCCCGGCGTGGACGTCGTGTCGGCCTCCCCTGACTCGGACACCGCGGTCAAGTCCATCAGCCTCACCCTCCAGGCTTCGGCGCATGTGGCGGGGATGGCCGCCCGGGTGCTGAGCAAGAATCCGACCTGGACCCCGGCGCAGGTGCAGGCGTTTCTGGTCGAGAGCGCAACCCCGGGCGTGGTGACCAATCCTGGCAGCGGTTCGCCGAACCGTCTGCTCTACGGTTCACCAATGCTCTGACCGACGTACGGATGTTTCTCCTGACAACTCCTGACGAGATGATGTTGGGCGTGTCCTCGGGACGTGCGGATCTTCTGTCTGAACGTGCGGGGGGTGACAGCCGCCGTGGATCGTCTCCGACGAACTCTGGGCCGAAATCGCACTGCTGCTGCCACCCCGTCCGTCCGACGGCATCGGTCCCCGCCGCAAACCGCTGGATGACCGCAAGGTGCTGCGGGATCCTGTTCGTGCTCTACACCGCGATCCCCTGGGAGCACCTGCCCCAGGAACTCGGCTTCGGGTCAGGGACAACCTGCTGGCGGTGACTGCGGAACTGGAACGAGGCCGGCGTCTGGCAACAACCGCATGAGGTCTGCTCGGCAGACCGCAGGCCAGGGCAGTTGAACACGGGCGCGGAGGCCGCCCTTCACATCAGACACGGCCCAGATCATCAAGCACCCGCAGCAGCACGTGCAAAGAACTACCACCCGCTCCGGCGACAGCCATGCCACCAGCGCCGGTGGATCACTCGCCCGGTTCGGCCGGGAAGATCCTTCGTAGAAGTATCGGCGTACTGGACAACCAGAGTGACGATCTCGCGGATCCCCTGACACGCTGCTCGGGCGGCTGGGCGACCGTCGCGCAGGCCGCTTCCCTGCCCGGAGCGTTGCCGGCGGCGTGGTTCAGCGAATGGGTCTGGACTGTGAGTGCCTGTGCACCGGTGATGCTGCTGCCGCTCTGGTTTCCCGACGCCGCGCCCCGATCCCGACCGGCCATCGGCGTCGCGTGCCTCTGCGCCGTCAGCACCGCGCTACTCACCGTGACGGTGGCCACCGGGGCACGGGTAGGCGACCCGGCCGGTACCCCTATGGACAACCCGATCGCCGTCGGTGCCACGGCCCCGCTCGCACCGCTCGGACAGCTGATGGTGACCGTCGCGGCCGTCGCGGCGGTCACCGCGCTCACCGCCCGCCTGCGTCGCAGCAACGGGGAACGGCGGCGGCAGATCGCGCCTGTCCTCGTTGCCTGCGCCCTCTCGGTGGTGGGCCTGCTGTTGTCGGCGGGGCTACCGGCCTGGGCGGCCGTCGTGCAGCTCCCCGCCACGCTGCTGCCGCCGCTCGCGGTGACGACCGCCATCCTGCGGTACCGCCTCTACGACCTCGAAGGAGTGGTGCGCCGTTCGTTGCTCTTCCTCGGCCTGTCGGGACTCATCGTCGTCGCCCACGTGACGGTGGTCGTCGCGGCCGGTCATCTGGTCGGCGGCGACGGCGCCGTGCCGGCCGGCCTGCTGACGGCCGCGCTGGTCGGTCTCGCCGTCGCGCCGGCTCGCACATACCTGCAAGGGCTGGTCTCACGGAGCCTCTACGGGGAACGGGACTCCCCCGGACGGGCCCTGGCCGGTCTCGGCTCGCTGCTCGCCGGGGCGGCGCACCCCGAGTCGGCGCTGACTGAGGCGTGCCGGGGAATCGCCTCGACGCCGCGGGTGCCCTGGGTGGCGATCCGCACCACCGGGGGCACGATCACCGCCGGCGGGCCACCACCGCCCGGCGTTGAACCCGCGACGACGTACGCGACGCCCCTGGTCCACCTGGGTACCGCCCTGGGTGAGCTGCTCGTCGCGCCGCGCGGCCCACGCGAGGGGTTGACGCGCCGCCACCGGCGCCTGCTGACGGAGCTGGCCATCCCGGTGGCCGCCGTCCTGGAGGCCAGGTCTCTCGCCGACCAGCTCCGCCGCTCCCGCGAACAGCTCGCCCTCGCACGGGCCGACGAGCGCCGCCAGCTCCGGCACGACCTGCACGACGGGCTCGGCCCGCTGCTCTCGGCGACCCTGCTCCAGGCAGACGTGGCGCTCCTGCGCCTGGCCCGGGACGCGTCCACCGCGCCCGAGGCGCTCGATCGGCTGCGGCAGGCCGGTGAGGAGGCTCTCGCCACGCTGCGCGGGATCGTGGCGCAGATGGGCCCGCCGGGGCTCGCCGCCGGCCTCCTCGCGGCGCTGACCGACCTGTCCGGCTCGATGACGACCGCGCGCACCACGGTCAGCACGACGAGCGACTCCCTGCCGGCCCTGCCCGCCGAGGTGGAGAGCGCCGCCCTGCTCATCGCCGGCGAGGCGATCGCCAACGCGGTCCGGCACGCCGACGCGGCCCACGTCGACGTGCACGTCGGGGTGCGCGACGGCACGCTGTGCCTGCGCGTGGCGGACGACGGTGTCGGCTTCGATCAGCAGGGCCCTCGACGCGGTCGCCGCCGGGGACGTCGTCATCGGCGCCGCCGTCAGTCCCCGGCTCCGCACCGGCCTACAGGCCCCGCCGGACGCGACCCGCTGGCCGCAGCTCACCGGACGGGAACGGCAGATCCTCGAACTCGTCGCCCGCGGACGCGGCAACGACCACATCGCGCAGACGCTCTTCCTCTCCACCAAGACCGTACGCAACAACGTCTCCAGCATCCTGGCCAAGCTCGGCGCCACCTCGCGCGCCGAGCTCGTCGCGATCGTCAGGGGCGACGACGATCCCGGCGGCTGCGCGGCCGGCTGAGCCGGTGGTGCTCGGGCGCTCCGGCGGCGACGGTGGACAGCGTGGCGACGGGGCGGTCACCATCGATGTCGGTGTCGTTGGCGGGCACGTCGACGACCACGGCGCCGCGCCCGTGGGGCGTGACGGGGGGCGGCGACGCCGCTAGCCTCGGCCTGTGGACCGGTGCGACGAGTGCGGCTTCGACTACGCCGGCGTCTCCACCGACGAGCTGCCGTCGCTGCTGCGCACGCTCGGCGGGCGGTACGCGGCCGCCCTCGCCGAGGTGCGGAAGGTGCGCCGACGGCCGGCCGACGGGGTGTGGTCGCCGCTGGAGTACGCCTGCCACGTCCGCGACGTGCTCGGCGTGCAGGCCGAACGCCTCGCCCTGGCGCTGCGCGTCGAGGAACCGGAGTTCACCCCGATGGGACGCGAGGAGCGCGCCGTGGCGCAGGCGTACAACGAGCAGGATCCCGCGACCGTGCTGGCCGCGCTGGGCGCGGCCGCCGACGACCTGGCCGCCCGCATCGGCGCGCTCGGCCCCATGGAACTCGCCCGCACCGGGGTCTACCCGTGGCCGCGACCGCAGGCCCGCACACTGCTGTGGCTCGGTCGGCACACCATCCACGAAGGCGAGCACCACCTGCTCGACATCCGCCGCGCCGCCCGATCGGAGACAGCCAGCTAGGGTCGAGAGGCGGCCTGTTTCGCTGAGCGAGTTCGGGCGGTCCCGGTGACCTCGCCGTCAGCGACGCCGAGAGCGGAAACTCGCAAAGAACATGCCGCGACGCTCAGCTGCGCCGCTGCACGCCGAGCCGGCACGAGTCCGCTGGCTGATGGGCGTGTCCGCTACCGGCCACGCCGGATCTCCCACCGGTCGACTGGGTGATCGTGGGTGCGTCCACCAGCGGTGGTGGGCCCGCCGGCGCCACACCGCCCGCGGTGACGAGTCCCTCCCCGGAGCTGAGAATGAACGCCACCGGACTGGTTCGGCTGACCGTCGCGGCGCCGGCCCGACGGATCGACCTCACCCTGCCTGAACGGTCGTCCCTCGCCGAACTGATGCCCGCCCTGTTGTCGCACGCGGGCGAAAGCCTCGCCGACACGGGGACGGCGACGGGTGGCTGGGCACTCCGGCGCGCCGACGGCACGGTGCTGGAGCTGGCCCGCTCGCTGGCCTGGCACCGGGTCCGCGACGGCGAGGTGCTGCACCTGACGCCCGCCCGCACCGAGTGGCCCGAACTGGAGTACGACGACCTGGTCGACGCGATAGCCACCGGCTCGACCCGGATCGGCGGCTACTGGGGGCCCCGGCACACCAGGGCGACCGGCCTCGCCGTGGGCGCGCTCGCCGCCCTGCTCTGCCTGGTCGCCGTCCTGCGGTCCGGACCGCCGTGGCCGACCCCGGCCTGGTGGGCGCTCGGCGCGGCCGGACTGCTGCTCTGCACGGGGGTGCTGCTGGCCAGGGCCGGCGGCGACACCGGTGTGGGCGCGGTCGCCGCGCTGGCCGCGCTCCCCCTGGCCTTCGCCGGCGGCGGACTCCTCCTCGCCGGTGACCGTCCCCTGACCGCCCTGGGCGCACCGCACCTGCTGGTGGCCGGCGCCGCACTGCTGCTCGCCTCGGTGATCGCCCTGGTCGGCGTGGTGGACCGGGCGACGCTCTTCGTCTGCGCCGGCACCGTCGGGCTGCTCACCGCGCTCGCCGCCTGGTCGAGCACCCTCGACGCCCTCGACGGACCGGAGACCGCCGCGCTCGTGGCCGGCCTGGGCCTGGTGCTCTCACCGGCGCTCGCCCCGCTGTCCATCCGACTGGCCCGGATGCCGATGCCGGTCCTCCCGCGCGGCGCCGCGGACCTGGTACGCGCCACACCGCAACCACCCCGGACGGCGGTGTACGCCGCGGTGCTGCGGGCCGACAGTCTGCTTGGCGGAATGCTGGGCGGCCTCGCGCTGGTGGCCGCGATCTGCCAGGTGCTCCTGGTCCGCGCCGGCGGCCCCGCCGCGCTGAGCCTGGTCGCCGTGCTGAGCCTCGGGTTCCTGCTGCGCGCCCGGCTGTATCCGGTCGCGCGCCAGCGCGCCGCGCTGCTGCTGACCGGGCTCACCGGGGCGGCCTGCCTGGTCGGTGGACCGTCGATGGCGGACCGGTCCGACCTGCTGACGGTGACCGGGCCGGCCCTGTTGCTGACCGGCGGGCTGGTGGCGCTGCTCGCCGTCCGGTACGGCAGCAGGCGCCCCGGCCCGCGCCTGATCCGGTACGCCGAACTGCTGGAGGTGCTGGTGGTGCTGGCCGTCGTCCCGGTGCTCTGCGAGGTGCTCGGACTCTACGACCACGTCCGCGGGTTGGGGGGTTGAGGTGGCCTCCGCCCGCGACCAGTTGCAGGCCCACGCGTACCTCACCCAACGGGTGGTCTCGGCCCTGCTGACCGGGGAGAGCGATCCGGAGCAGCCGCCCCTGGGCCGCCCGCGCGCCGCCGCGTTCGGCAGCCTCGCGTTGGCGGCGCTCGCGCTCGCCGTCGTCGGCGTCTACGGGATCGTCGTACCCGGCGGGGCCAGGGACTGGCAGAGCGGCGACGCGGTCGTGGTCGAGAAGGAGACGGGCACCCGTTTCGTCTATCTCAACGGGCGGCTGCACCCGGTCGCCAACTACACCTCGGCGCTGCTGGCGCTGGGCAGGCACACCCGGGTCCGCAGCGTCTCGCGCAACTCCCTGCTCCAGGTGGCCCGCGGGCCACGCATCGGCATCCCGGACGCTCCCGACGCGCTACCGGGGCCGGCCCGACTGCTCGACGGAACCTGGACGTTCTGCTCGGTGCGGGGCACGGACCGGACCGGAGCGGCCGTGGCGGAGTCGGTGCTGATGGTCGGTCACCGCCCGTCCGGTGGCGGCGGGCTGGCCGACCGCGCGCTGCTGGTCCAGGAGGTCGGCACCGGCCGCCGGCACCTGGTGCGCCACGGGTACCGGCACGAGATCGACGAGGCGGACGCGACGGTGGTGGAGGTCGCGCTCGATGCCAGCCCGACGATCCGGCTCAGCCCGGCGGTCCTCGACGTGCTGCCGGCTGGTGGGCCGATCGCGCCGGTCGTGGTGCCGGGCGTGGGCCGGCTGTCCCGTGCGGTACCCGGTCGCAGCGACATCCGCGCCGGGCAGGTACTGGCGACGACGGGCTCCCGGGGGACGCGGTACTACCTGGCCGAGGTAGGGCATCTGCGGCCGATCGACGAGCTTCAGTACGACATCCAGCTCGCCTTTCCCGGCACCGCCGCCGCCTACCCCGGCGGGCGGCCGGCGGGCGTCCCGCTCAGCCTGCTGGAGGCGGCCGGCGCCCGCAAGCAGCACGATCCACCGCGGGTCCCCGGCGATCCGCCGACCGTCCGCCCGGAGTTCGTGGCCGCCGACCCGACGACCACGATGTGCCTGGTGTTCGCGCCCAGCGGCCCGGTGCCGACCGTCCTGGTGGATCCGGTCCTGCCGGCACTCGACCGGATGATGGAGACCGCGGGGCGGACCGAACGGGGGCTGCGGCTCGCGGACCGGGTCCTGGTGCCCGCCGGCCACGTCGCGGTGGTGGAGTCGATGCCGGGCCCGGACGCACCGGCCGGCACCGTGCTGGTGGTGACCGACCTGGGCATCGGCCATCCGCTGGCCGAGCCGAAGTTGCTGGAGGTGCTGGGCTTCGCCGGGGTCCGCCCGGTTCGGATACCCGCCGGGCTGGTCGCCCGCCTCCCCATCGGCAGCGGCCTGAGTCACGACGCCGCCCTGCGGCGCGCGCCGGCCTGAGCCCTCACGGCCCGCGGGAGCCGGACGTCGCCCGGGTCCCGCGGGCCGTCGGTGGTCAGCGCCGGGGCGGTCGGCCGGCGCGCAGCGGACCGGCCGGATCCGGGCGCTCCACCCACCACAGGTCGTCGTCGACGAGCCCGGTGGCGGGCGGCGGCTCCGGCCGGCGGCGCACCCCCGGCGTCCGGGGTCGCGCCGGGAAGGCGCTCGCATCCGCCCGGCCCGCCCGGCCGCTGAGCATCGCGGGCAGGCCGGGGACGGCAGCGGGGCCCCGGCCCCGGCCGGTCGTCGGGCGTCGTACCGCGGCCGCGCCCGTGCCCGCCGCGCCGCCGCCGGGCGTCCCGATGCCGCCGATCATGGGTGGCGGCATCATCGGTGGCGTCCCGGTGCCCGCCGCCGGCGACGCGGCGGCAGGGCCGGGCGACGACACGGGTTGCAGGACGCCCGGCACCGGCGGGACGGGGTTGCCGACCGGCACGGCGGCCTGCGGGAGCTGCCCCCCGATCCCACCGATGCTCGGCCCTGGCACCCGGAGCCCACCGACGCCACCGACGGTAGCGGTCAGCGGCGGCAGCACCGGCGCGACGCTCGCGGGGCCCCCGCCACCCGCCGGGAACAGCGGTGGGACGAGCGGTGTGGCGGGCGTCGGTATGCCGCCCGGCGGCGACAGGCCGGGCGGCAGGGTCGGCGCCGGCGTGCCGCCGAGACCGGCGAGCACCGGCGCCGACCCGCGCGGGCCCGCGCCACCG
>NZ_JBHMIR010000040.1:0-40244 GCF_048060285.1 Micromonospora sp. LOL_025
AGCGCCGATGGTACTGCACTCGGGAGGGTGTGGGAGAGTAGGACACCGCCGGACAATCATTCGGTTCAGGGCCACCCTTCGGGGTGGCCCTGAACTGCGTTACGGACCTTTTCACGGCTTACGGGCAAGCCGGAAGAATAGGCAGCCGACCACCACGAGGAAACCGAACACCACCAGGAAGACGGAACACGCCGACCTGTCGACCAGCGACAAGGACGCGCGGGACCGTCTTGGGGAGGGCCGCTGTGCGGACCGTCGTGGAACCCCTGAAGGCCCGGCCGCGGCCTGACGACCAGATGCAGCGGCTGTTCTCCGGTGGCTGGCCGGCCTTCATCGGCGCCGACCGGCAGGCGGGTCGTCATCTCGGCCGCGTACGGGAGGTGTTCGCCGACTTGGAGCTCCGACCTACGCGGCCGGGGGTTGGCCGGTGACCTGCTCACGGCCCTGCGGTCGCTGGCCGACCAGCGCGGTTGGCCGCGGGTCGTCGCCCCGGTACGGCCCACGCTCAAGGCCCGCTACCCCCTGACCCCGATCGAGCGGTTCGCCACCTGGACCCGCGAGGACGGCGCCCCGCTCGATCCCTGGGTGCGTACACACTGGCGGCTAGCCGCCCGGCTGATCGCCACGGCACCCCGGTCGCAGACGATGACCGGCACCGTCGCCGAGTGGGAGCAGTGGACCGGCATGGTCTTCCCCGACAGCGGCGACTACGTCATCCCCGACGGTCTCGCCCGGCTGCGTGTCGAGCGCGAACTCGACCGGGGCACCTACACCGAGCCCAACCTGTGGTTCCGGCACCGGTAGGGCAGGAACAGGGACCGGCTGCTGCATCCCACGGAGGCCGCGACGCGGTGCGCGTACGACAGGAGGAAGCCCCGCCGGCGACGTGGCCGGCGGGGCTTCCCCGAGCGTGGGTCAGGCGGCCGTCAGGACGGCTCGCGACCGCAGATGAAGCGCGGCTCGGCGGAGTAGCGCCAGGTGAACTTCTCCCGCTTCACGACCTTGCCGTCCTTCTTGAACACCCGGAAGGCGTCCTGGGTGAACCCCTGGCTGCCGTTGGCGGGGATGCAGGTCGGGCCGGGCTCCAGGTAGACCGTCTTCGGGTGGGTGATGTTGCGGCGCGGGCTGTACTCGGTCTTCACGCTGTCCCAGATCTTCGTGCTCCAGATCGACACGGTGATCGAACCCGACGTGTAGGAGGTGTCGATCAGGACGCCGTGCTCCGTGTTGTTGCGGAACTTGAAGTCCAGGTCCGGCCAGAAGATGGTCGACTCGATGACCGCGGGGTACCGGCTGAACCAGTACGAGTGCGGCTTGTGCTCGACGTCCTCCAGCCCGGCGTAGTACGTCGCGTTGAACAACGTCGTGGTGAACTGCGAGGTGCCGCCGCCAACCCCCGGGACCAGCTTGCCGTCGAGGATCACCGGGGCGTCCCGGTAGCCCTGGGCGTAGCCGCGCTCGCCGGTGTGCCCGTTGAGCGAGAACGTCTCGCCGGGCAGCACCAGCGTGCCGTCCACGTCCTTCGCGATCGTGACGATGTTCTGGCTGCGCGGCGAGGAGAGCCCGCCGGTGAAGTGCGTGGTGAAGGTGGAGACCCGCTCCTTGATGCCCAACCCGGCCAGCTTCTCCGCGGTCAGCTCCGGCTCCGCCGGCTTCAGCTCGCCGGTGACCTTCCGGTCGTCGGCCTTCGGCAGGACGGCGAGCAGGTCGCGGCCGAGGGCCGCGCTGTCGAGCTGCTGCCCGGGCTTGCCGTCGACGACCTTCGGCTTGCCGCCGGCGATGGTCATCCGGGCGTCCCTCGGCGGCACCTCGATCGCGGCCAGGTCGTCGCCGAGCGCGGCCCGCAGCCGCTTCACGTCGACCTGCGGGGTCAGCTTGCCGGCCTTGTCGGCGGTGAACCGGAGGCTCCTCGCGATCGCCTTCGGCGGGATCTGCACCGAGCCCTTGCCGGTGGTCAGCGTGACCGGGGCGGCGACGGCCGGCTTCGCCAGCTCGGCGACCAGCCGGTCCACCTCCTCGGCGCTGGTCGCCGGGTGCGTCTCGACCAGCGGCACGGTCACGGGCTGGCCGCTGAGCCAGCCCTCCCGTACCACCTGCGCGGAGCGCTCCGGATCCAGCGCGAGGCTCGGTTTCGGGTGCACCGCCTTCGGCGTGGTGCCCTTCCAGGTGATCGCCGGCATGGTCATCTTCCGGCCCTGGTCGCCGACGACCTTCTCCAGGGCGGCGTCGAGCCGGGCCGCGTCCACGGTCACCACCGGCTGCACCGCCCGGGACCCCACGAGCCGGTCGACGGCGTGCGCCTCGGCCTCGGCCGCCGCCGCAACGGTGGCGTCGACGTCGACAGCCAGGCCGACGGTGGCCGGGTCGATCGTGGCGGTCCGCTCGCCGACGCGTACCGACAGCGGGGCGTTGAGCGTGCCGGCGCGGCGTTCGAGCTCGGTCCGCAGCTCCCGGGCGGCGTCCGCGCGGCTCCGGCCGCCCAGCTCCGCGCCGAGCACCGTCGTCCCGCGCGGCACGTCACCGGCGTACGCGTAGGCGCCGGCCCCCGCCACGGAGGCCAGCACCGCCGTGGCGGCCCCGGCGGCCAGCAGCAGGCGGACCCGGCGGGACCGTGACCCGCCCGGCCTGCCCGCCGGCACGACCGGCTCCGGCTCGTCACCGGGCCAGGTCACAGCCTTGACCTGCACGGTGGGCCGGTCGTCGGCGGGTGGAGTCTGCTCGCCGTACAGCGTCACGGTCACCTCGATCGGACGTACCACAACGGGGGGAGCGCGCCTCCGCCCGGAAGACACCTACGGTAACCGGCGCTCCGGCGGGGCGGGAGCCAGCGCCCCACCCGCCGCGTCGCGGCGTGTCGCACGGCGTGTCGGGGGACACCGGCCGGTCGTCGGGCGGGCCGGCGGGCATGGCACGGTAGGGGCATGGGAGCGGACGAGGCGGTCCTGGCGTACGGGGGCGGTTGGCTGGACCGGGCGGGGGAACTGCGTACCGACCCCGAACGGATCGCCGCGCTGCTGGCGGAACCGGCGAGCACCCTGCTGCCGCTCTGGCGGGACCGCTGCCTGGTCGCGGGGGACGTGCCGGTGCGGCTGACCGGGGAACGGGCGGCCAAGGCGCTCGCCGTCGCCGACGAGACCGTCTTCCTGGGCATGGACGAGGGCTCGGCCGTCTTCGCCGTCGACCTCTCCGGGCTGCCCGAGGCCGCCGCCGTCGAGGTGGCGGAGGCGGCCGCCGCCGTTGACGTCCGGGCGCTGGTGGGCCGGCTCGACCCGGCCGGGGCGGCCGTCCAGGCGTACGCGCGGGGGCTGCTGCACTGGCACCGCCAGCAGCGCTTCTGCGGCACGTGCGGGGCGTCGACAGTCGCCCGGGGCGGCGGACACGTCCGGTCGTGCGCGCGGGCGGACTGCGGCCGGCTCCTCTTCCCCCGCATCGAACCGGCCGTCATCGTGCTGATCGAGGCGCCGGGCGCCCCCGACCGCTGCCTGCTGGCCCGGCACGCGGGCGCGCCCGAGGGGGCGTACTCGACGCTCGCCGGCTTCGTCGAGGTGGGCGAGAGCCTGGAGGACGCCGTCCGGCGGGAGATGGCCGAGGAGGCCGGCGTAGCGGTGACCGACCTGGCGTACGTGGGCTCGCAGGCGTGGCCCTTCCCGGCCGGCCTGATGATCGGCTTCCGGGCCACCGCCGCGTCCGAGGAGGTGCGGGTGGACGGCGAGGAGTTGCTGGAGGCGCGCTGGTTCACCCGGGACGAGCTGCGCGAGCGGGTGGCCGCCGGACGGCCGCTGGGCCGCGCGGACTCGATCGACCACCTCCTGCTGCGCTCCTGGCTCGCCGCCGGGGCCTGACTCGGCGGGGCGCGTGCCGCCGCCCGGCGAGGGCAGGGGCTTCCCGTCAGGGGTCGCCGGTCGGCGGGCCGCCGGGTGCCGGCGAGCGGAAGGTCAGCCAGGCCATGACCGTGGCCGTCAGGACGGCGGTGCCGAGCGCGCAGACGAGGACGCCCTCGACCGTACGCGGCGCGGCGAGCAGCGCCGCCCCGGCGAGGCCGGCCGTGGCCAGCCAAAGGGGCGCGGCGGGCCACCGCGCACCCGTCGCCACCTGGTCGTTGACCAGCATGAACACCACCGCGTAGAGGGCGCCGACGGCGGCGAAGAGCGGTGCCGCGCCGGCCAGGTGCAGGTAGTCCGCGCCACCGGCGAGGCGGAACGCCAGCTCGCCGGCGAGCGCGGAGGCGCCGACGAGGATCGTGCCGCAGGCCAGGATCAGGCCCAGCGCGGCGACCCGGGCCCGCCGGTCGCCCTGGGCGAGCCGGGGCAGCACCAGCACGGTGACCACCTGAGGGGCCCAGAGCGCGCCCTTGGTGAGCACCGACCCGACCGCGTACCCGCCGGAGGCGTCGCCGGGGAGCAGTTGCCGGGCGAGGATCAGGTCGGCGTACGAGATGGTGAGCATCGCCAGCGACGCGCCGCAGGCCGTCATGACGTGCCGGCCGGTCAGCCGGCGGTCCACCGCGGCGGCCGGGGTGCCCCCGGGCGGGGCCGGCGCGGCGGTTCGGCCCGGACGGGCGAGGCGGGTCAGCAGGGGCAGGACGGCCAGCCCGGTGAGTGTGGCGAGCAGCAGGCAGTCGACCGGTCCCCGACCGAGGGCCAGCCCGAGGACCAGACCGCCGTAGCGGCCGGCGGCGAGCACGGTCATCGCGGTGGCGAGACGCAGGAACCGCTGGTCGCCCTGGAGTTCGCCGAGCGACCGGCCCGCCAGCACGGTGGCGAAGGTGGTGGCCGCGAGCAGCAGGGTCAGCGCCAACGGGAGCCGGAGCGCCGCGCTCAGCACCGGCGCGGCCAGCGCCGTCACGCCGGCGGTGAGCGTGGCGGTGCGCAGCGCCAGCCGGCGGTTGCCGCCGGTACCACCCGAGCGGGCGCGGTGTGCGGCCACCGCGATCTGGAGGCCGAAACCGGGCACCGCCGCGATCGCGGCCAGGGCGAGCACGGTGGCCAGCGCGCCCAGCTCGGCGGCGGCCAGCCGGCGGGCCCCCAGGACCGGGACCACGTAGGCCAGCGCGTTGGTCAGCATGGTGGCGACGGTGACGGCGGCGCCCGCCGCACCGAGCCGGACGGCTCCGGCGTCCCTGCCCGTGGTCCGGGTCATGTCACCCCATGTCGCGCTGCTGCCCGGTGCGCGCCGCGGCCGGCGGAGCGGCCGGGACACCGCCCGGCCGGGGTGACGGTACCGCTCGGCCGTGCGGCCCGTCAGCCCCGCACGCGCGACCCCTGCCCAGCGGGCCCGGAAGCGTCTAGTGTGCTGGCCCATGGCGTCGACGCGCGTGGCTTCCGCAGCCACCTCCGGTTTGGCCGCGGTCCTTCCCGAGCGGTTCGTCGCGGCCGCGATCCGGCGGGTCTACCCCCGGGTGGAGCCGGAGCTGGCCCGGCTGCCCCGTTTCGTTCCGCGCGGTGGCACCGCCGTGGATGTCGGCGCCTGGTACGGCCCGTGGACGGCCCGGCTGCTCCGGCGCGCCGACCGGGTGGTCGCGGTGGAGCCCACCCCGCCGCTGGCCCGACAGTTGCGGGCGGCCTTCCCGGCCGCCGAGGTGGTCGAGGCGGCCGTGTCGGACCATGAGGGCACCGCGTCGCTCTACCTTCCCGAGGGCGGGGCGATCGTCGGCACCTCCTCGCTGGAGGATCCGCAGCAGGGCGATCCGGTGGAGGTGCGGCGGATCACGCTCGACTCGCTCGGCCTGACCGACGTGCGCTTCGTGAAGCTGGACATCGAGGGGCACGAGCTGCCGGCGCTGCGGGGCGCGGCGGAGACGGTCCGCCGGGACCGGCCGGTGCTGCTGATCGAGGTCGAGGAGCGTATCCAGCCGGTCGGCCCGCTGCTGGAACTGCTTGCCGGCTGGGGCTACCACGGGTACGTGCTGCCGGGGCGGGACTGGGTGCCGCTGGCCGACTTCGATCTCGGCGGGCACCAGCGCGCGGCGATCGCCCGGGTCGGTCAGAGCTTCGCCCGCCGGGTGCTCTGGCCGCGCCCCCGCTACGTCAACTCGGTGCTGTTCCGCCCCGAGTGACGGCGGGCCCCGGCGCGCCCTACTGCTGTGGCACCGGGGTGCCGACGACGACCTCGTTGGTGCAGACCGTCACGCCGTGTCGCGGGACGGTCAGCTCGACGGTGTCGCCGCCGCCGGTCAACTCGAAGAAGTACTGGTGCAGGCCCTGCTTGACGGGGAACTCCCGGACGCTGGTGCCGAGGCGGAAGACGGCGGTGGTGTCGGCGGAGCTGAGGTAGCCGATCCGGACCACCCAGAACCAGTCGTCCCGGGGTGCGCTGAGCGGCATCCGTACCGTCCGGCCACCGCTGATCTTGTATCCGCAGCCTTCCTCGGGACCGGGGCGGACGGCCGGGCCCTCGACGCGGACCGGGGCGATGCGGCCGCCGTCGTCGAAGATCGAGGGGGCCTCCGCCCCGGTGACGAAGACCGGGCCGTCCTCCATCGCCTGGAAGAACTTCGACTGCCGGTTGTACGGCGCGGAGAGCGCGGGCACCACGCCGCCGGGAACCGGCTGGTCGAGGAAGACCGTCCCGGGCGGGGCGGCGGCCAGCTCGGCCCGCGCGGTCTCCAGGTAGGCCCGGCCCTGCTTGACCGCCCACTCGTCGCCGTACCGGACGGTGCTCCAGGCGGTGCCGAGGCCGGCGGCGAGCAGCACGACGACCAGCAGGGTGCTGACCGTCTCGCGGTGCCGGGTCAGCAACGCCGGCGGGGGCGGGTCGCTCACGTCCGCGGAACCGGGCTCTCGGTTCTCGGGGCCGGGGTCCGCGCCGCCCACCGGCCGTGCCACGACGGGGGACGCCAGGCCGAGCAGGGCGACGCCGATGCAGAGCGCGGCCACCACGACCACGTCGCTGACGTACCGGGGCACGGTGCCGGCCACGTCGCTGTAGACCGAGCCGAGCCGGGTCGCGCCCAGCAGGGCGGTCACCAGGGCCAGGTACGCCCCGAGCAGCACCCACGCCCGTCCGGCGGTGCGGCGCATACGCACCGTCACCACGACCAGGGCCAGGAAGACGGCCCAGGCCAGCCACCGGGCCAGCTCGGGCGGGGCGGTCACCGGGGCGCCGTCGCCCGCCGCCATCCACCGCCACGGCCCGCCGAGCAGGCCCGGAACGACGGTCGAGCCGAGCAGTTGCCACAGGAACGACAGCACCTCGCCGAGCGAGTCCGGCCGACGCAGGGAGGACTCCGAGCGGGTCAGGTAGAGCCCGGCGAAGCCCAGCGAGACGGCGGTGAGCACCGCCCAGGACGGCCAGTAGCGTCGTACCGTCTCCCGTACCGCCCGGACGGGCGGCCCGCCGACGAGCAGGCACGCGGTGAGCAGGAAGACCAACGGCACGACAAGCAGGGCCTTCTCGAAGAAGAGCAGCCCGAACACCACCGACAGGGCCAGGCTGACCAGGTGCCGGCGGCGGCCTGTGCGGACGTAGCGGAGCTGGGCGCCGACGGCCAGCACCATGGCGAGCTGCATCGGCAGCATGTTGACGCCCACCGCCCACCAGGAACCCGCCTCCAGGGTGAGCGGGCTGAACAGGAAGACCGCGAGCGGCACCAGCAGCGCCCAACCGGGCCGGACCAGCGTGCGGAGCAGCCGGAAGAAGGCCACCGCCAGCACCGCCTGGCCGGCGGTCATCAGCAGCACGTACGGCCAGTAGGCGAGGCCGACAAGCCGGGTCACCAGCCAGGTGACCAGCAGGGCCGCCGGCATGAAGTGGTTGTTGTAGAGGGTGAGCAGGAAACCCGGCGTGAGGTCGGTCTCCGCCGCCTGGGAGATCAACACCCAGTCGTCGACCGCGAGATCCCCCCGGGACGCGAGCTGCGCCCGCCACGCCACGGCGACCACGACCAGCACGATGCCGACCGCCCGTACCGGGTCGGCGCGTACCCAGCTGCCGATCGGTCCGCTCTCGTCACGCTGGGCGGCCACCTCGGACCCGGTCGATGCCATGGCGGGAAGACTGCCACACCGTCGACCGGTGCTCCCATCAGGTCAACGGATGGTTCGGGCACCGCCCAGGGGTCCGCGTACAGTGGCCGCCACCAGCGCGGCGGTCGTCGCGCCCGCAGTGGTGAGGTCGAGGGATGCGCGAACGGCTGGTGCCGCACGGCGTGGCCGCCGCCGTGACGGCGGTGGTGCTCGCCCCGCTGGCCCTGCCCGGGTACGTGCTCCGCTACGACATGGTCTTCGTGCCCCGGCAGGCGTTGAGCTGGGAGGCGATCGTCCCGGCCTCGGCGCTGCCCCGGGCCGTCCCGCAGGACGCGGTGGTCGCGCTGGCCAGTCAGGTGGTGCCCGGCTGGCTGCTGCAACGGCTGGTGTTGGGCGCGATCCTGTACCTGGCCGCGCTGGGCGCCGCCCGGCTGGTGCCGACGGACCGCGTCGCGGTCCGGGTGGTGGCCGCCGTCGGGTACGCCTGGACGCCGTACCTGGCCGAGCGGCTGCTCGTCGGGCAGTGGGGACTGCTGGTCGCGTACGCCGCGCTGCCCTGGCTGGTGCGGGCGGCGCTCGACGTGCGGGCGGGCCGCCGTGGTGGGCTGCGCCGGCTGTTGCTCGCGGCGGCGGCGTCGGCGATCACGCCGACCGGCGGGGTGCTCGCCCTGGTCGCGGTCGCGGTGCTGCTGCCCGGGCGGTATCCGGCGGCCGCCCGGTCGACGTCGCTGGGCGTGGGGCTGACGGTGCTGCTCAACGCGCCGTGGCTGGTGGCGGGGATCGTCAGCGGCGGGGCCGGCCGATCGGACCCGGTCGGGGTGGCGGCGTTCGCCGCCCGCGCGGAGAACTGGGCCGGTCCCCTGGCGGCGCTGGCGGGCACCGGCGGCATCTGGAACGGGCAGACCACCCCCGCGTCCCGGGCGGTGGTGCTGGTGCCGTTGGCCACCGCGCTGCTGCTGGCCGTCGCCGGGTACGGTCTCCCGCTGCTGCGTCGGCGCTGGTCGTCGTCGGCCGCCGACCGGTTCGGCCTGCTCGCCGTGGCGTCGTGGCTGGCGGCGGCGCTCGGGGTGCTGCCCGGCGGCGCGGACCTGCTCGGCTGGTTGGTCGCCACCGTGCCCGGTGCCGGCCTGGTCCGGGACGGCCAGAAGCTGCTGGTGCCGTACGCGCTGGCGCTGGCGGTGGCCGGCGCGCTCGGCGCGGAACGGCTCGCGGACCGGCTGGCGACCCGCTTCGACGCGACGACCGCCGGTGCGGCGCTGGTCGGCGCGGCGCTCCTGCCGGTGGCGCTCCTGCCCGATCTCGCCTTCGGCGGCGCCGGTCGGCTCCGGCCGGTGGACTGGCCGGCGGACTGGGCGACGGTGGCCCGGCTGACCGCCGAACGGCCCGGTGAAGTGATCTCGCTGCCGTTCCAGGAGTACCAGAGCTTCCCTTGGAACCACGGCCAGGTGGTGATCGATCCGGCACCCCGGTATCTCGCCGTGCCGGTGCTGATCGACGACACGCTGCGGGTGGGTGGCCTGGCGGTGGCGGGCGAGGACGCGCGCGCCGCGCGGGTGCGGGAGCTGCTCGCCGCCGGTACGCCCCTGTCGACCACCGGCGCGCGGTGGGTGCTGGTGCAGCGGGCGGTCGGCCCGACCACGCCCCCGTCGGCACTGGCCGGGCTGCGGACCGTCCACGCCGGACCGGAGTTGGCCCTGTACGAGAACCCGGACTGGTCGCCGCCGCCCGCACCGGCCCGGCCCGGCCCGGTGGGACTGGCCCATCTGTTGACCGGAACGGTGGTGGTGGGGATCGTTTTTTCGGGCGCTGCGCGGGGACGCTACCGCGTGGTAGCGTCCCGGCACGCGAGTCCCGCGGAAGGAGAAGGTGGATGAGGAACCTGCCCGCGTTCGTCGCCGTCGGGGTACTCGGGGTCGTGCTCGGCCTGCTCGGGAGCGTCGGACTGGCGAATGCGCTCAGCCCGTCCGCCAAGGAGGCCGCCAACACCAAGGTGAGTGAGCAGGGGACCGAGGCTCCGCTGTACGGCACGCGCTGAACCACTCGCACGAAGGGCACCCGCGTCGCGGGTGCCCTTCGTCGTTCCCGGCTCAGGCGCGGGCGGCCACCTGCGTCACCAGGCGGGCGAAGCGCGTCCCGGTCGCCGCCCAGGTGAAGCGGGACGCGTGGACCAGCGCGGCCTCGCCCATCGCCTTGCGCCGCACGTCGTCGGCCAGCAACTCGCGGACGGCGGCGGTGAACTCCTTCTCGTCGTCGACGAGCACACCCGTCTCGGTGTCGACCATCGCCTCGGCGACGCCGCCCGCGTAGCGGAAGGCCACGGTCGGGGTGCTCCGGGCGGCGGCCTCGACGATGGTGAGCCCCCAGCCCTCCTTGAGCGAGGGGGTGAGCGCGACCCACGCCGAGGAGAGCGCGACGTGCTTCTCCTCCTCGCTGATGAACCCGGTGAACCGGACACGACCCGCGATGCCGAGCGACTCGGACAACTCCCGCAGCGGCTGCTCCCACCAGCCCTGACCGGCCACCACCAGCTCCAGGTCGGGCAGTTCGGTGACCAGTTCGGCCACGGTACGCAGGGCGATCTCCACGCGCTTGTGCGGCACCAGCCGGCCGAGCACGAGCAGCGACGGGTGCGGCGTGCGTGGCAGCGACGGGCCGGTCACCGGAGGCGTGCCGTTGGGCACCACGTCGATCCGGTGCGCGTCCACCCCGAGGGTGGTCAGTTCCGCCCGGCTCGCCTCCGACACGGTCACGTAGCGGCAGCGACGGTACAGCCGGACCGCCAGCCACGACTCGATCCACCAGCCCAGCCGGGCCATCCACGGGCCGAAGACCACCGGCCACTGTTCCCGGTGCACGTGGTGCACCAGGGCGAGCACCGGACGGCCGGCGTACAGGGGTGCGAAGAACGGCACCCCGTTGCAGACGTCGACGACCACGTCCGGTCGGCCCAGACCGCGCCGGCCCAGCGGGCCGAACCCGATCCGGCCGGCGAGGCAGGTCAGCGCCGCCCGGGCGTAGACCGTCATCCGGGAGCCGCGCCGCAGCACCCGTACGCCCTCGGGCGTGGTGCCGGCCGGGCCGCCGTTGCCGTGTGCGGCGCAGAGGAGGGTGACCCGGTGGCCGGCGCCGACGAGTTCGGCGGCGATGCGCTCGATGTAGACCTCGGAGCCGCCGCCCTCCGGGTTGCTCGTGTCGCGCCAGTTGAGGAACAGGACGTGGCGCGAGGGGGTGCCGGGGTTGTCCACGCTGCTCCTACCGACGAGTAAGTGAGCACGATCGCGCCACCCTAGGGCGACGTGGGTCACATTCGCAATGGGCCGCTTCGGTGGCGACGGTCCGGGAAGGGCTGGTCGGCCGGGGGTTTGCCGGCGGCGTAAAACCTTGGCAGGGTGTGCAGCGCGACCGCGTGCGTTGGCCGGCATCGCTCGGCGCCACGCGGCGCGACCTGCGTCCGGACCCCCCCGTTCCGGCGACGACGAGGAGGTGACCGGGCGTGCTGCGCGACGGTTCCGCAGCGGTGCGGGGCCTCTTCCGGCGGTCGCCGGTGGTGCTGCTCAGCGCGGCGCTCGCGCTGCTGCTGGCCGGTTGGGCCACGGTGGCGTACGTGCGGTCCGATCGCGGCGTCCCGGAGTGCCTGGACCGGGTCCGACTGCGGGTCGCCGCGGCCCCGGTGGTCGCGCCGGCCCTGGACCGGATCGTCCGGGCCAGCGTCGGCGCCCAGCCCTGCGTCTCGATCGCGGTCCAGGCCCAGGAGTCCGCCGCCGTCGCCGCCGAGGTGGCCAAGGGCGTGGACGTCGCCGACGCCTGGGTGCCGGAGTCCACGTTCTGGCTGCGCCGGGCCCGCGCGGCCGGCGCGTTCGAGGTGCCGGCCCAGGGTACGTCGGTGGCGAGCACGCCGGTCGTGCTCGCGGTGACCGAGCCGGCGGCGCGCCGGCTGGGTTGGCCGGCGAAGCAGTTGACCTGGCGGTCCCTGGTCGGCCCGAAGGCCCGCGCCGTCGAGGTGGCGCTGCCCGACCCGGCCGCCGACCCGGCCGGTGTCGGGGCGGTGCTCGGGGTGCGCGGTCTGGTCGCCGGGGAACGGGACCCCGCCGGGTCGGTCGCGGCGGTGCTGCGTCGGCTCGCCGACCGGACGTTCACCCCCGGCGTCGGCGGGAGCCTGCCGGCGGGATCGGGCCTGCCGGGCAAGGCCGACGCCGTGGCGACCAGCGAGCAGGCCGTGCTCGGGCACAACGCGCTGGCCGGCGGCGACAAGCTGGTCGCGGCGTACCCGGAGGTCGCCGTCCCCGCGCTGGACCTGCCGTACGTGGTGCTGCCCGCCGCGCGCGGTCCGGTCCGCGACGCCGCCGCCGGTTTCCTCACCAACCTGCTCACCGTCGAGGCCCGGGACGCGTTGACCGGATACGGCTTCCGCACCACGGCCGGCTTCCCGCCGGCGGTGCCTCGCGACGGCCGGCTGTCGCCGGAGGTACGCGAACCGGCGCCACTGCCCGCCGAGGATGCCGTCACCGAGGCGCTGACCGGCTGGAGCGGCGTGCAGCGCAGTGCCCGGATCCTCACCGTGCTGGACATCTCCGGTTCGATGGCGGCCAGGGTGCCCGGCTCGGACGAGACCCGGCTCGGGGCCACGCTCAAGGCGGCCCGGGAGGGTTCCGGCCTGCTGCTCGACAACAGCGAACTCGGGATGTGGGTCTTCTCCACGAAGGTCGACGGCGACCGGGACCACCGGGAGATCCTGCCCGTCGCTCCGCTGGACACGACGCAGCGGGAGCGGCTGGCCGAGCGGCTGGCCGCCGTCCGGGTGAAGCCCCGGGGCGGCACCGGCCTGTACGACACGACGCTGGCCGCGTACCGGGACGCCCGGCGGAACTGGACGCCCGGGCGGATCAACCTGGTGCTGATCATGACCGACGGGCGTGACGAGGACGGGGAGAGCATCGGCCGGTCCCGGTTCCTGGCCGAGCTGGCCGCGCTCCAGGACCCGCGCCGGCCGCTGCCGATCGTCTTCATCGGGCTCGGTAAGGACATCGACCCGGACGAGTTGGAGACGATCGCCGAGGTCACCGGCGGCCAGGTGTTCCGCACCGAGCAGCCCAGCGGCATCCGACAGATCTTCTACTCCGCGCTCGCCGACTTGAGCTGCCTTCCCCCGGAGTGCCGGCGGTGACGTCGGCGCGCCGGGTCGCCCGGTCGGTACGCGAGGCGCCGGGCACGGCCCTGTCGCTGCTGCTGCTCACCGTGCTGGCCTTCGCGCAGCGCCCCGGTCAGGTCACCTTCGACACCAAGCTCGACCTCGCCGCGAATCCGGTGCACTTCATGGCCCGGGCGCTGCACATGTGGAACCCGGAGGCCACCTCGGGGGAGCTGCAGAACCAGGCGTACGGCTACCTCTTCCCGATGGGGCCGTTCTTCGCCGGGGGGCAGCTGCTGGGCGTACCGCCGTGGTTCTCCCAGCGGGCGTGGACCGCCCTGCTGCTCGCCGCCGGGTTCTACGGCCTGCTCCGGCTTGCCCGGGCGCTGGGCGTCGGCACCGAGCCGACCCGATACGCGGCCGCCCTCGGCTACGCCCTGGCCCCCCGGATCCTGACCGAGATCGGCGCGCTCTCCTCCGAGACCCTCTCCGCCGCGATGCTGCCCTGGGTGCTGCTGCCGCTGGTCCTGGTGCGTCGGATCGGGTCCCCGCGAAGGGCCGCCGCGCTCTCCGCGCTGGCCGTGCTCGGCATGGGTGGGATCAACGCGGCGGTGGTGCTGCTCGCGCTGCTGCTGCCCGGGGTCTGGCTGCTGACCCGCCGCTGGGACCGCGAGCACCTGCGGCTGGTCGGCTGGTGGTGCCTCTGCGTCGTCGGGGTCTGCCTCTGGTGGATCGTGCCGCTTCTGCTGCTCGGCGAGTACAGCCTGCCGTTCCTCGACTACATCGAGTCGTCCACCACCACGACGGCGGTGGCCTCGCTCTTCCAGGCGGTCCGCGGCACCAACCAGTGGGTCGCGTACATCGTGCAGGGCGACCCGTGGTGGCCGGCGGGCTGGCTGCTGATCGACAACCCGGTGCTGATGACGCTGACCGCGGTGGTGGCGCTGGTCGGCCTGGCCGGGCTGGCCGGCAACCTGCTGCCCGAGCGCCGGTTCCTGGTGCTGGGCTTCCTCACCGGGCTGACCCTGCTCACCATGGGCTACGTCGGCAGCCTCGACAGCCCGCTCTCGGCGCAGGTGCGGGACCTGCTCGACGGCCCGCTCGCGCCGTTCCGCAACGTGCACAAGCTGGACCCGGTGCTGCGGCTGCCGCTGATGCTCGGCTTCGCGCACGGTGTCGACGCGTGGGTCACCCGGCTGCACCGGACCGCCGCCCGCCGCCGCCCCGCCCTCCGGTTGCGCCCGCTGATGTTCGTACCGGTGCTGCTGCTGGTGCTGGGGGCCGCCGCGCCGGCCTGGCTGGGCCAGTTGCGGCCCGGGCCGGGCTGGTCGGACCTGCCGCCCCACTGGCGGGCCGCGGCGACGTGGCTGGCCGAGCGGGACGCGTTGGCCCGCACCCTGATGGTGCCGGGCTCCGGCTTCGGCCAGTACGAGTGGGGGCGGTCCGTCGACGAGCCGCTCCAGGCCCTGGCCGGGGCGCCCTGGGCGGTACGCCACCAGATCCCGCTGGGCTCGGCCGGCAACACCCGGATGATGGACACCGTCGAGTCCGTCCTGTCCCACGGCCGTGGTTCGGCCGGCCTGGCCGACTACCTGGCCCGGTCCGGGTTCCGGCATTTGCTGCTGCGCAACGACATCGACCGCACGCAGGTGGACGCGCCGCCGGTGGCGGTGCTGCGCCGGGCGCTCGCCGGCTCGCCGGGGATCGCGCGGGTGGCGACCTTCGGCAGCACCACCACCTTCGGCCGTACGCCGGGCAGCCCGGTCGACGAGGCCGCCGGGCCGCTGCCGGCCGTCGAGGTGTACGAGGTGCGGCGCCCGGTGCCGGCCGCCTCGGCGGTGCTCGTCGACGACGTGCCGACGGTCAGCGGCGGACCGGAGTCGCTGCTGCCGCTGCTGGAGCAGGGGCTGGTGGAACGGGACCGTCCGGTGGTGCTGGCCGGCGACCGGGCCGGCTTCCGGGACGGCGGCGACGAGTCGTGGATCGTGACCGACGGGCTGCGCCGGCGGGAACGCGACATCGGCCGGGTCCGGGACAACCTCAGCCAGACGTTGACCGCGGCCGAGGCGGGCCGGCAGGGCCGGGTCGCCCTGGACCTGCTGCCGTTCCCCGGTGACCGGCACCAGACGGTCGCCACCTACCAGGGCGTACGCGAGGTGACCGCCTCCAGCGCGGTCAGCTTCGTGGACAACCTGTCTCCCGCCGACCCGTCGTACCTGCCCTTCGCGGCCGTCGACGGCGACGAGCGCACCGCCTGGCGTTCCGCGCCGTTGGCCGGGCCCGTCGGCCAGTGGCTCGAGGTGGACCTGGACACTCCGCGCGAGGTCTCCCGCGTCACGCTCGCGTTCGTCGACGATCTCGGGGTGGGGTGGCCGGTGACCCGGTTCCGGCTGACCACCGACCGGGGCTCGGTGGACCACGAGGTCGCCCGCTCGCTGGGCGCGCACGCGTACTACACGCTTCCGGGCTCCACCAGCCGGGTGCGGGTGACGGTGCTGGCGGTGGCCGGCGGGCGGGTCGACGGCGGCGTCGGAATCCGCGAACTCGCCGTCCCCGACACCACCCCGCGCCGGGCGCTGCGCACCCCGGCCGACGCGCCGGCCGGCTTCGTCGGCCCCGTCGCCTGGTCGTTCAGCCGGGGACCGGCCGACCGGCCCGCCTGCTTCCCGACCCCCGCCGTCGACTCCGGCTCGGACGCCGTGCCGGCCACCGGTGCCGGCCTCCGGCCGGCCGGGACGGTGATCCGGTGCGACCGGTTCCTGGCCCGGGTCGGCGAGGAACCGCTCGGGGTGGACCGGCTGTTCCAGAGCGCGACGCCGGGGACGTTCCGGCTGGCCCTCACCGCCGTGCCCCGGCCGGGCGGACAGTGGAGCCCGTCCGGGATGCCGGTCCGGGCCGCCGCCTCCTCCTACCTGGCCGGCGACCCGGCCGTGGCCGCGTACGCGGCGGTCGACGGCGATCCCGGGACGGCCTGGCTGGCCGACACCGGCGACCTGCGACCCGCCCTGCGGCTGAGCTGGTCGGGGCCGCGCCGGATCGCCGAGTTGCGGCTGCGTCCCGCGGAACTGCCGGTCGGCTCGCTGCCGGAATCGGTCGAGGTACGCACCCCGGGCGCCAGCCGGGTGCTGCCGGTCGGCGCGGACGGTGTGGTCCGCTTCCCGGCGGTGCGGACGGACCGGATCGAGATCGTGGTGCGCGAGTCCGCCGAGCGGCTGGCCGACCGGCGGGGCAACGGCTGGACGGCCACCCCCGGCATCGCCGAGGTGCGGATCCCCGGGCTGGAGGACCTGCTCCGCCCGCTCGCCGGCGCGGCGCGCGTCGTCGAGCCCTGCGGGTCGGGGCCGGCCGTCGAACTGGACGGGCTCCGCTACGACACGGCCGTCGCCGGCACCCTCGCCGACGTGCTCGACGGTCGGCCGCTGCCGGTCACGGTCTGCGGTGCCACCGGCGCCGTGGTGGACCTGCCGGCCGGCGGGCACCGGCTGGCGACCTCGCCGTCGGCCGGTTTCGTCGTGCAGGACGCCGCACTGCGTCCGGAGGCGGCGGTCGCCGCGCCCCGGCACCGCGAGGTGACCGTGCTCGACTGGAATCCGACGGACCGGCGGGTGCGGGTCGCCGCCGGCGACGCGGCGCTGCTGGTGGTGCCGGAGAACGCGAACGCCGGCTGGACGGCCACCGTGGACGGTCGGCAGCTGACCGCTACCCGGGTCGACGGCTGGCAGCAGGCGTGGGTACTGCCCCCCGGTGGCGACGGCGAGGTCCGCCTGGTGTTCGCGCCGGACCGGACGTACCGGGGCGGGCTGGCGGCCGGGGCGGTGACCGCGCTGGTGGTGCTGCTGCTGGCGGTGCTGCCCGTGCGGCGACGCGCGTCGGCCGGTTCCGTGCCGCCCCTGTCGGGGGCGGTCCCGGCCGAGGCCCCCGCCTGGGTCGCCGGCGTCCTGCTGGTGGTGCTGCTCGCCGCGCTGGGCGGCGTGCTGCCGGTGGCCATCGTGCTGGCCGCGATGCTGCTGCGGCAGTTCGCCCGCCGGGCGCTTCCGGTGGTGGTGTTCGGCGCGCTGACCGTCGCCACGGTGACGGCGGTGACGGGGCGGTTGCAGGGCCACGGCCAGGAGTGGGCGTACGGCCCGTGGGTGCAGGCGGCGATGCTCGTCGCCGTCGGGGCGGTGGTCGCCGCGGTGCTTCCCGTGCCCGGCATCCCGCCGGAGGCCGTCGCGCCGCCGGGCACCGCGTCCGACGTCGCCGCCTCCGGCGCGCCGGCCACGGCGCCCGGCGCCCCGGCGGTGCCCCGCGCGCGGACGGGTGTGACGGACGCGGATGATGTGACGCCGGGCACGCAGGACGGGCGACCGGCCGCGGTCACGGATCGGGACGAGGACGGGACGGTGGCGCGATGAGCGCAGCACACGACGGGGCCGGTGGGCGGGCGGCCCGTCGCCGGTTCGCCACGCTGGACCGGTCGGTGGCGCTGTTCCGGGCCTTCCTGGTCGAGCAGACCGACCCGGACCGCTTCTACGGGTTGCTCGCCGAGGACTCCGTACGCCAGGTGTCCGGCTACGTTCCGCTCGCCGGACGGACGGTGCTCGACGTCGGCGGCGGTCCCGGTTACTTCGCGGCGGCCTTCCGTGCCGCCGGGGCCCACTACGTCGGGCTCGACCCCGACGTCGGCGACTTCTCGGCGGCCGGTGACTCGGTCGCCGGCATGCTGCGGGGCAGCGGCACGGCCCTGCCGGTCCGCTCCGGCGGCGTGGACGTGACGTTCTCGTCCAATGTGTTGGAGCACGTCTCGGAGCCGACCCGGATGCTCGACGAGATGGTCCGGGTCACCCGACCGGGTGGGGTGCTCTTCGTGTCGTTCACCCCGTGGCTGTCGCCGTGGGGTGGGCACGAGACCGCGCCGTGGCACTACCTCGGCGGCGACCGGGCCCGGCGGCGCTACGAGCGTCGCAACGGCCGGGCACCGAAGAACCGGTTCGGGGAGACGCTCTTTCCGACCTCGATCGCACAGACGCTTCGTTGGGCCCGGGGCAACGCCGAAGTGGAGCTGCTGGACGCCCTGCCGCGCTACCACCCGTGGTGGGGTCGGTGGGTCATCCGAGTTCCCGGCGTCCGGGAGGTCGCGGCGTGGAACTTCCTGCTCGTTCTGCGTCGGACCGGCGCGGAACCGGGCGGCGCGGCGGAAAAAACAGAGCTGACCGGGGGTCGCGTTGCTATGTGACCAAGTAGTAACCTCGCGGCCATCTCTCATCGACAGCGGCGAAAATTAGCTCCTCCGGGGAGGAAACATGAAGCACCGCGCCATAGGTGCCGTGCTGTTCGGCGGCGGCATACTGCTCTTGGCGCTTGCCGCCGGGCTTGTGTTCGTGGTCAAGCCCGCGATGGCCAAGCTGCCCTACGATCTGGACGCGTCGACCTCGGTCGCCGAGGCGAGGGGTGCGACCTTCCTCCAGATCACCAACGGCAACATCGCGATCAACCGCGCCGACCTGAAGTCCACCGTCCGCGTGTCGCCCGACGCGAAGACGACCGGCACGCTCTCCGGTGACCTCGACGGCAAGGCCGTCGTCTGGCAGGTCGGGCAGACCGTCGAGCGGACGGACTCCAAGGAGCTGGTCAGCGCGTACGGTGCGGCGCTGGCGCTGGACCGGGTCTCCGGTTCCGCGCTCGACTGGAACGCCCAGTACCTGGACGACACCGGTACGCAGGAGAAGGTGAAGTTCTCCGGCCACATGTACAAGTTCCCGTTCGGCGCGGAGAAGAAGACCTACCCGATCTACGACCGTGACCTGCGGGACGTCCGGCCCGCGGAGTTCAAGGGCACCGAGGACATCAAGGGCATCGAGTCCTACCGCTACGAGCAGGTGATCACCGACGAGCAGCTGAACCTGGCGGACGAGCGGGTCAAGCTGCTGCTCGGCGCGCTGGCACCGGGCGCGACCACCGGCAAGGTCGTCTACAGCAACACCCGGACCGTCTGGATCGACCCGGTGACCGGCTCGTTCCTCAAGGTGCGCGAGGTGCAGCGCAAGACGCTGATGCCGGACGTCGGCGCGCAGGCCACGCTGCTGGACGCCGACTTCTCGTACAACGAGGAGACCGTCGCCGCCTCGGTGAAGCGGGCGGAGGACAGCCGGCAGAAGCTGACCATCCTGGGCGTGTACGCGCCGATCGGCCTCGCGCTGCTGGGTCTGATCCTGGCGGCGGCCGGTCTGCTGGTGACCCGGCGGGGCGCCGTCCAGCCGGCCGTGGAGCCGCGTCACCGGGCCGACGCGACGGCCGAACAGCCGACGGTCTCCGACCGGGAGGGCGGGCCGCTGAGCGACGAGATCCCGCCCGCGTCGACGAACTGGCGCGGCGACGATCGGACGGTGCCGGGCCAGCGCCCGGCGCCGGGCGAGGTGGACCAGCGCTGACCATGCGCTGAGCGGTACGCGAAGGGGTGGGCCGGACCGGCACACCCCTTCGGTGTCTCCGTAGGCGACACCGTCGTTACTAAATCGTGATCCATCTATGTCGCAGCTACCGAAAGTGACCGATCCCAGCGGGATGAGTGCTGTTTGCGTGCTTGTTCGGGTTGCCGGTGGCGCGTCGTCAGCCACTCTCGGTCACGTCCACGCTTCCACGCGTCAATCGGGGACCACCAACGGTGAGTGAGGGTCTTGTGACCCGTGCCGCGCGGGGGGCACCATCATCGGCAGTTCATTACCCGTCGGTAATAGGGGCGATGCCCAGGTGGGAGGCCGTCCTGTCGCCGGCCGGCCGTCCGCGCGACATCCCCCAGGCCCGCGGGATCTCACTCCGCGGCCCGACCCCTCCCCTCTGGTTCCGGCAGGAGGCGTACGTGACGACCGTCGATCCGCAGCCCGCGTGGCGCGGCCGGTTCCGCGAGGCGTGGCACGGGTTCCGCCGCTGGCGGCGGGTGCGACCGTTCTGGGGCGGCCTGCTGATCGCGCTGGCCGGCGTGGAGATCCTCGGTGCCACCCAGATGTCGCTCGGCAGCCTCACCTTCCAGTTGGGACCGGCAGGCTTCCTCTCCTGGGTGGTCCCCACCGTCCTGGTCGCCTGTGGGCTGCTGCTGTGGTTCAGCCCGCAGCAGGGGGTCTTCTACGCGGTGGTCGCCTCGGCCACCGCGCTCTTCTCGCTGGTCAGGGTCGATCCGGGCGGCTTCTTCGTCGGGCTGCTCCTCGGCCTGGTCGGCGGCGCCCTCGGCTTCGCCTGGACGCCGGACGCCCGCCCCACCCCATCGCCGGGGCCCGCCGCCGGGCCGCGCGTTCTTCGACCGTACGTGGTGTTGCCGGTACTGCTCGCTTTTGCCGCCGCCGTGGCACTCGCCGCGCCCGGCCCCAGGTCGGTGCAGGCCGTGGCCTCGCCGACCGCCGCCTGCCCGACCACGGCGCCCGGCCAGGGGGGAACGCGACCCGCGCCGAGCGGCACGCCGGGCGCGCCGGAGGACCCGAGCGGCACGCCGGGTGCGACGCCGGCCCCTGCCCGAACGCCGGGTGCGCCGACCCCGACCGCTCCCAGCCCGTCTCCGTCGGCCGGCGGCGGACGCGACATCCTCGGCGGCATCGGCGACCTCTTGGATGGCGGCAGGGGCGACGATGAGGAGGCGGCCCGCCGGGCGACGCCCACGGCCACGCCGAGCGTCCGGCCCACGGCCACGCCGAGCGTCCGGCCCACGGCCACGCCGAGCGTCCGGCCCACGGCCACGGGTCGGCCGGCGGCTCCCGGCCGGGTGTGCGCCCCGGCCAGCCCGAAGCCGGGCCGACCCGGGCAGGTGGTGCCGGGCAGACCGCTGCCCCGGATCGCCGCCGACCCGGGGCAGCCGATGGTGGCGGCGGTCCCGTCGAAGCTCACCGGTTCGGAGGTGACCATGGTCGGGCTGCGGTTCGAGGGCACCGTCGACCTGCCGACCGCCGACAGCAGCCTGAGAGCGCTGAAGTTCACCATGGACCGAGCGGTCACCGATGACTTCCTGCTCCGCTCGCCGGGGCCGGCCGACCGGACGATGCGGTTCGCCACGGACCGGCTGACGGTGCAGGGGGACGTCGCCTTCTACGCCACCCGGTTCGTCGGGCGGCTGCTCGGCATCGAGATCACGCTGGCTCCGGACCTGCCGTTCCCCGACGGCCTGCCGATCACGTCACCTGTTCCGATCACCTTCACCGAGCCGGCCATGGAACTGGCGTTCGTCACCAGCGACACGCTGACCGCCCGGCCGGCGTTGGAGCTGACCCTCTCCTGACCTCACTCCTCCACCACCCGGTGCGGGGCCGGTGTCCCTCCGGCCCCGCACCGCCGGGGTCAGAGGCGGGCGAGCGCCTTGCGCAACGGGTCGAGCCCCAGCGAGCCGAGGTCGAGCGCCTGGCGGTGGAACTCCTTGAGGTCGAAGTCGGCGCCCTTGCGGGCCTTCGCCTCGTCACGGGCCTGGAGCCAGATCCGCTCGCCCACCTTGTAGGAGGGGGCCTGCCCCGGCCAGCCGAGGTAGCGGTTCAGCTCGAAACGCAGGTTCTCGTCCGGCACCCGGCAGTGCGCCCGCATGAACTCCCAGCCCAGCTCCGGAGTCCAGCGCTCGCCGGGACGGAAGCCGAACGGGTTGTCCTTCGGGATCTCCAGCTCCAGGTGCATGCCGATGTCGACGATCACCCGGGCGGCCCGGAACGCCTGCCCGTCGAGCATGCCGAGCTTGTCGCCCGGATCCTCCAGGTAGCCCAGCTCGTCCATCAGCCGCTCCGCGTAGAGCGCCCAGCCCTCGCCGTGCCCGGAGACCCAGCAGAGCAGCCGCTGCCAGCGGTTGAGCAGCTCGGCCCGGACGGCGGTCTGGGCGACCTGGAGGTGGTGACCCGGCACGCCCTCGTGGAAGACGGTGGTCACCTCCCGCCAGGTGGAGAAGTCGGTGATGCCCTGCGGCACCGCCCACCACATCCGCCCGGGGCGGGAGAAGTCCTCGCTCGGGCCGGTGTAGTAGATCGCGCCGTCGCTGGTCGGGGCGAGGCAGCACTCGATGCGGCGTACCTGCTCCGGGATGTCGAAGTGGGTGCCGTGCAGGTCGCCGATGGCCTTGTCGGCGAGCGCCTGCATCCAGTCCCGGAACGCCTCCTTGCCCCGGATCGTCCGGGCCGGGTCGGCGTCGAGCGCCTCGACCGCCTCGTCGATGGTGGCGCCGGGGCCGACGATCCGGCCGGCCACCGCCCGCATCTCGGCCTCCAGCCGGGCCAGCTCCTCGAACCCCCAGGCGTACGTCTCGTCGAGGTCGACCCTGGCGCCGAGGAAGTACTGCGACGCCAGCTCGTAGCGCTCGCGGCCCGCGGCCTGCTTCTCCCGGCCGAGCGGGGCCAGCTCGGTGCGGAGGAACTGGCCGAACTCGGCCGTCGCCGCGGTGGCCGCCGCCGCGCCCCGCCGCAGCTCGGCGCCGAGGGTGCCGTCGGCGCCCAGCCGCTCGACCAGCCCGTGGAAGAAGTTGTCGCCGTCCGGGTCGACCCAGATGTCGCACTGCTTGGCGACCTCGACGAGCTGGACCCGGGCGCTGACGTGGCCGGCGGCGGCCGCCTCGCGCAGCGTCGCCTTGTAGCCCTCCAGGGTGCTCGCGAAGCGGTTGAGCCGGGCCGCCACGTCGGCCTTGGCGTCGTCGCCCTCGGTCGGCATCAGGTCGAAGACCATGCGGACCTCGTGCAGACCGCTGGAGATCACGTTGACCTCGCTGCTAGCCTCGCCGGCGTCGTAGCGGGCGAGGTCGAGGCCGAGCCGCTCCTGCATGGCCTCCTTGGCGGTCCGCTCCGCCTCCGACTCCGGTTCGGTCACGTCGAGTTCGGCCAACGTCCGCCGGATCAGCTCCGCGCGGGCCGTGTAACCGTCGGGCGACAGGTCGTCGAGCTGGTCGTCGTAGCCGGCGATGCCGACGTAGGTGGCGCCGATCGGGCTCAGCGGCGCCCACTCGGCCACGTAGCGGTTCGCGAGGTCATCGATTCGTCCCACGCTGCGACCCTACGTGAGGGCACCGACGGGTTGTCGAACGCGTGCTGCGTGTTCAGGGCAGCAGGTCGGCGGGGTCGAAGTCGATCGGGAACGGCAGGTCGACCGAAAGCCGCCGACCGCCCTGGCGACGGTGTCGTAGCCGCCGAACCTGCCGAGGGTGGAGAGCTCCGCCTGGGCATGCCCCGGCCGGCGGGAGAGTTCGACCCGCAGGAAGTACGGCACCCGCCCCTCCGCGCACCGTACGGGCTTGTCGACGAAGTCCTGCCGGCGGCTGCCGGGCGAGACGAACTCCACCGCCATCGTGCAGAGGTGGGCCGGGATCCACCGGTCCTCCTCATCGGTCTTCGGCAGCGCGTGCAGGACGGTGACGTCGGGCTGGATCCAGCGCCGCGGCGAGAAGGTCAGATTCACCTGCCCGAACACAGCCCCGGCAACGGGAGGTATCGGTCGGCGAACTCGGTCGTCCACATGCCGTCGAGGTCGACGAGCGGGTCGAAGCGCATCGGCATCGCCACGGCGTGCACCTCCTCGGGGTGGACAACGCGCCACCAGCGTAGGCGGTTCCTGTGGTGGTCGACACGGCGTGGAGAAAGTCGCGGGACTTCGTCGTACGCCTGCGGCAGAGTGTCAGGGGTGACAGTGGATTCCACTCCTGACCGGGCGGCGCTGCGGAGCTGGCTGCCCGGGTTCCTGGCGCTGGCCGCCATCTGGGGCTCCAGCTTCCTGTTCATCAAGATCGGCATCGGGGAACTGCATCCACTCCACCTCACCCTCTACCGGGTCGCCGCCGGCACGGTGACCCTTGTGCTGGTGCTCGCCGTGCTCCGCGACCGGCTGCCCGCCGAGCCCCGGGTCTGGGCGCACCTGACCGTGGTCGCCGCGTTCGGCGTCGCCGTGCCGTTCACCCTGTTCGGCTACGGCGAGCAGCGCGTCGAGTCGATGCTCGCGGGTATCTGGAACGCCACCACCCCGCTCATCGTGCTGCCGCTGGCCGTGCTGGTGTTCCGCACCGAGCGGCTGACGGCACGCCGGGCGGTCGGCATGGCGCTGGGCTTCGCCGGGGTGCTGGTGGTGCTCGGGGTCTGGCAGGGGGTGGGCGGTGCCCACTTCACCGGGCAGCTCATGTGCCTGGGCGCGGCCGCCTGCTACGGCGTCGCCATCCCGTACCAGAAGAAGTTCGTCGCGGGCAGCGCGCACTCCGGGCTCTCGCTCTCGGCGGCGCAGTTGCTGGTCGCGACCGCCCAGCTCGCGGTCGTCGCGCCGCTGGTGGCGGGGGCGCCGCCGGCCCCGACCGGCCTCTCTGCCGAGGTGCTCGGCAGCGTGCTCGCGCTCGGCGCGCTCGGCACCGGCCTCGCCTTCGTCATCAACCTGCGCAACATCCGGGTCGCCGGGGCGAGCACCGCCTCCACCGTGACCTACCTGGTACCGGTGTTCGCGGTACTGATCGGTGCCCTGGCCCTCGACGAGCGGCTCACCTGGCACCAGCCGGTGGGCGCGCTCATCGTGCTGTTCGGCGTCGCCGTCTCGCAGGGCCTGATCGGCCGCCGGCCCGCACCCGCCGGTGTCCCCGAGCCGGCCACGGCCCGTGCCCCCGAGCCGTCCGTGCCCGAGGCCGCCGCGACCGTGCCGGCCGATGCCGCGAGCGTGCCCGAGGCCGCCGCGACCGTGCCGGCCGATGCCGCGACCATGCGGGCCGCCGCCGTGCAGCCCGTTTCCCCCGGGGCGGCCGACCCGTCGGTGCCTGCCGCGCCGGCTGCCCGCTGCTGACCGATCCCGGCCGTCACCACGAGGACCGCCCGCTGCGCCGCGGTCCCATGGACGGGGCAGCTCGACAGCGTGCCGTGGCGCCATCACCCCGGGCCGACGGCCGGCGGTACCACCTCCCGGAGCTCGCGGGCCCGGCCAGGGCGCCGTCCGGGCAGTACGGCGGCCAGCGGTCAGCCGGCGGTCAGCCGGCGGTCAGCCGGCGGCGTGCCCGCGGGCCCAGTCCACCAGCCGGTCGGCGTCCCAGGTGTTGACCACCCGGTCGGCGGGCACGCCGCAGAGGGCGGCGCGCTCGCAGCCGAACCGCTGCCAGTCGAGCTGCCCGGGGGCGTGCGCGTCGGTGTTGACGGCGAAGTGGCAGCCCGCCTCCAGCGCCCGGCGGATGAGCCGCTTCGGCGGGTCCTGCCGCTCCGGCCGCGAGTTGATCTCGACGGCCACCCCGTGCTCGGCGCAGGCGGCGAAGACGGCGTCGGCGTCGAAGTCGCTCTCCGCCCGGGTACGGGGCCGGTGCGCCCGGTCGCCCGGTCCCTTGACCCCGGCGGGCCGGGACGCCACCATCCGCCCGGTGCAGTGGCCGAGGATGTCCAGGTGGGGGTTTGCGATCGCGGTCAGCATCCGCCGGGTCATCTTCGCCCGGTCGTCGTTCAGGCCGCTGTGCACCGAGCCGACCACCACGTCGAGGCGGGCCAGCAGCTCCTCGTCCTGGTCGAGCGACCCGTCGGCGAGGATGTCCACCTCGATGCCGGTCAGGATCCGGAAGCCCTCCGGCAGCGCGTCGTTGACCTTCGCCACGTGGTCGAGCTGCCGGCGCAGCCGGTCGGCGGTCAGCCCCCGGGCCACCTTCAGCCGGGGCGAGTGGTCGGTCAGCACCACGTACTCGTGGCCCAGCTCGACCGCCGCGAGCGCCATCTCCTCGATGGGTGAGCCGCCGTCGGACCAGTCGGAGTGGGTGTGGCAGTCACCGCGCAGCGCCGTACGCAACGCGGTGGCCGCCGCGTCCAGGTCCGTGCCCTCCGTGGCGAGCAGCCGGCGCAGGTAGACCGGCTCCTCACCGGCGAGCGACTCGGCCACGCAGCGGGCGGTGACGTCGCCGACCCCGGACAGCTCGGTGAGCTTGCCGGTGCGGGCCCGCTCGGCCAGTTCCCTCCCCGGCAGCGCGGCGAGGGCCGTGGCCGCCGACCGGAACGCCCGGACCCGGTAGGTCGCCTCGTTCGCCCGTTCCAGGAGGAAGGCGATCCGGCGCAGGTCGGCGATGGGGTCCCGGACGCTCATGCCATGGAAAATACGCCTCCGCGCCGCCGGTCGTCAGACGACCGACGGCGCGGAGGCCCACGGAATCAGGAGTGCGGCAGCTTCACCAGCGACCGGTCGCCGATGCCGAGGGTGGTCGGGTTGTTCCCGATCGCCGACCAGACCTCCACCCGTACGGTGCCGTTCGACAGGTTGCCGAGGGCGCCGGTGGCGGAGTGCAGGCCGCTCTGCTGGGTGTAGCGCTCGTACCCGGGAACCGGGTCGGTGGCGAAGTAGCGGTACGTCTCCACCCGCTCCCAGCTGCCGTTGCCCGTCAGGTCGTAGGAGACCCGCACCTGCACCCCGTTGCCGACCGCGTTGCCGGCGTCGAGGAACAGGTCGAAGGCGGTCTGCCCGCCGGCGTACGCCAGGTCCAGGCCCGTCGCGGTGAAGACCTGCGGGTTGGTCGGCGTGCCGTCGCGGTTCGCGCCGCCCGCGCCGGCCACCGTGGCGGTCGCCGGGCCGCCGGCCGCGGCCAGCCCGCCGCCCGGCAGCAGGTACCGGGTGGGGAAGTCCGCCGACGGCGGCGGGGTGGTGGGCGGCGGGGTCGTCGGCGGGGCCGTGGTGGGCGGCGGGGTCGTCGGCGGGGTGGTCGTGGGCGGCGGCGTGCCGGTGACCCCACCGGTCGCGGAGCCACCGCTCCAGGTGTACGCCCCGCTGGTGGCCGTCTTCCCGGCGGGCACGGCGAGCCGGGTGCCGTCGGAGAACGTGACCGTCAGCGGCGCGGCGGTGATGTTGCTCGCCACGTAGGTGCGGACGCCGTTGCGCTGGAACACCGACGCCAGCGGGTGGTTGGCGGTGATTCCGGTGTGCACCGTGCCGAGGGCGGCGAGGTTGCGGATCCAGTGGAAGGTGTGTGCCCGGCTCTCGCCCTCCTCGGGCGTGTACCCGGGGTTCGCGCGGAGCTTCGCCAGCGCCGCGTCCGGGTCGCCGAGCGCCAGGAACTGCCAGAGGATGTCCTGCCACACCGTCGGTTCCCCACCGTTGTTGCGCACCAGTTCCTGGTAGTTCGCGCGGTTGGACGCCGGGTGGTGACCGAGGTAGAGGTGCCCGCCGGTGACCGGGAGCATGTTGATGCCCTGGATCATCTCCGGCTCGGCGCTGAACCAGGTGGCGTACGCGCCGCCGTCACCCCAGACCATGCCGACCGTGGAGTGCCCGAACGCCGCCGGGTAGTTCTCGTTCGTCACGTCGAACCAGTACTCGTGGATCGCCGCGGCCTGGGTGGTGTGGATGAAGATGCCGGCGTCGCGTACGGCGGTGTTGCCGGTGGCCTGCCCCCACTGGATGAGGGCGTTGGCGAAGTTCATCCCCTCGGACGAGGACTCCTGGTTGTTGCCGGCGTTGAAGGAGCCGTGCCCGGCGGCCCAGTCGTGCCCGGCGTAGATGTCGAAGTCGCGCAGGTACGGGAAGCGGTTGTCCGTGCGGTCGTAGTTGTTCGCGTCCCGGATCAGCAGGTCGATCATGCCGCCGTACTGGTCCTGCCGGGCCCAGGTCGGGTCGAACTTGGCCAGGGTGGCGGCGGCGGCGATGTAGTAGCCGTAGTGGAAGTGGTGGTCGTTGAGTTCCTGGTCGGAGCCGTAGGAGGCCGGGTAGCCGATCAGGGTTCCCCAGTTGCGGTCGTAGTGGAAGACGCCCTCGGTCTCCCCGGGCGTGGCGGTGAGCCAGTCGTTGAGCGTGCTCCGGATGGCGTTCAGCGCGGAGGTCCGGGTCTCGGCGTCGCCGACCTGGTCGGCGATCTCGGCGATCCGGGCGGCCCGGCCCAGGCCCTTGCCCGTCCAGTAGGTGTCGCCGCCGCGCTGGTCCATCGGGTTGCCCCTGACCGCGGCCAGGTGGTTGCGCAGCGTCGTCAGGTCCGCCCCGGTGCCGGTGGCGACGGCGGGGACCTCCGGCAGCACCCCGTTGAACTTCATCGAGGTGCGGAACGCGTTGACGCCGGTGAGCACCTTCATCCGGCCGCGCGCCGACGGGTAGGTGAGCGCCAGCGGGGTGGAGCCGGTCAGCGACCGCCACTGGTGCGGGTAGAGGCTGACGACCGTCTGGTTCGCCGTGCCCTCCCGGGCGGTCGTGGTGAAGGCGTACGTGGTGTTGACGGTGCTGGTCGCCTGGTCGTACGCGTACGAGACCCGGGTGCCGGTCACGTGCGCGTGGGCGTACCGGCCGTAGGTGGTGGCCAGTTCGGCGCGGGACGCGGCGTCGGTGCTCGGCGTGGTGGGCAGCAGGGCGACCGAGAAGTAGCCCCTGCCGGCCAGGTTGGAGGTGATCCGTCCACCGTTGACGGACCAGGTGGCGCCGGTGGGCGCGTACGCGACGTAGTCGTGCCCCCGGACGGTGAAGCCGATCGTGGCGCCGCTGTTCGACCAGACCGTGGCGCTGCCGCCGGTGGCGTTGATCAGGGCGTCGCCGCCGCTGGTGCGGAAGTACGCGAACGGCAGGCCGTGGCCGATGGTGGCGCGCATGGTCCGGGCGCCGTCGTTCCAGTACGGGGTGACCGTCCAGTCGGTCCAGCCGTCGACCTTGACGACCGGGGCGCCGAGCCCGGCGATGCCGACCCGGATGTCCTCGGAGTACGTGTACTTGAACTCGCCGACGCCGGTCGCGGTGCCGCTGATCGTGGGCGTGGAGGTGGCCGAGAGGCCGAGGCCGTCGCCGGCCGGCTGGTAGGAGACCGGGTGCGCGTGCAGCGGCTCGCTGTAGGAGCAGTTGGTCCGCTTCCAGAGCAGCGACGACCACCAGTCGTTGGTGGGGATCGGCCCGGCGGGGGCGTCGGCGGTGGCGAACTGCCGGGGGTTGGTGGTCATGTCTCCGCAGCCGGTGGGCAGGGGGCCCACGCGGTCCGTGGTGTAGCTGCCGGCGCCGACGGTGGCGGCCTGGGCGGGAGTGGTGGTCACGACGGCGAGGCCGCCGAGGGCGAGGGCCAGGGCGGAGGTGGCCGCCACGGCCCACGTGCGGCGTGTCGCAGGAGGTGTCACAGTGCCTCCGGTCGGGGAGCGCCGGTCGGGGACGGGCGCGTTCTGCGGGCGAATTGTGTGGAAAGGGGCCTCAGAGAGCGCTCTCTTGCAGCGGGACGCTAGCCCAGCGTCGAGACTTCCGTCAATGTTTCCGACCGATGAAGCGCTGATGACGACAAACGGGAGCGGTCGTCAGGCGGCCGGCGGCGCCTTCGGGCAGCCGTGCCGGCGGTGCCAGGCGGCCACCTCGGCGGCCGGCTCCTTGTTGCCCTTGCGCCGCCACGAGTTCAGGTACGGCGCCGGCCAGACCACGCCCCGGCGGATCCACCAGCCGTCCCGGCCGGTGCACGGCGGGGAGATGCCGAAGTGCAGGTGGCAGACGTTGTTCGCGTTGCCGGTCCGGCCCACCTCGCCGAGCCGCTGCCCGGCGCGCACCCGCACCCCGGCGTCGATGCCGTCGGCGATGCGGCGCAGGTGCGAGCCGTAGTAGCGCACCCCGTCGTCGCCGAGCAGCGACACCGACAGCCCGCCGTTGTGCGGCCCCCGCGGACCGCGCTTGTCGAACCGGTCGACCCGGCTGACCTCCAGCAGCACGCCGTCGGTCACCGCCACGACCGGCTCGCCGCAGTCGGCGAAGATGTCCGTCCCCGGATAGGCCGAGTGGGTCGGGTGGTAGGCGACGTCCGCCGCGCGTACCGGGAAGACGTGCGGCAGCCCGGCGCGCGTCGGCGCGGTCGACGGGCCGGTCGGGGCGGCGGCCGTCCGGGTGCCGGCGCCGGTCGGGGTGGCGGCCGGCGGCGCGGGCTGCCCGGCCGTCGCCGGCAGGTTCGGGCGGGGTTCGCCCGGCGTCGTCCCGGGCCGCGTCGTCGCGCAGCCGGCGGCCAGCACCGGCACGAGCACCAGCAGGACCGGGTACGCCGGGCGCGCGCGGCGTCCGATCGTCGGCGAGGGCATCCGGTCATCCTGACAGAGTCGGTACGGTGGTGGAGGCGCACGGCAGAAGGGGAGGGGTCGATGACGACCGGACGGTACGCCTTCCCGCCCGAGCCGGACGCCGGTTTCCGGCCGGCGCCACGGGTCCCCTCGGGGCTCTTCCCCTCCGGGCCGCCGTCCCAGCCCACCTACCGCGAGCCGCACCCGGTCACCGGCGCGGGCGTCGCGTCCGGCGCCGCCGTGGCGACCGTCTGGCTGCTCCTGTTCGGCCTGCTCGGTCGTGGCGTGTCCGGGTACGCCTGGTGGACGCTGCTGGCCGGCGGGCTGGCCTGGCTGGTCGCGCTGCTGCTGGTCCGCGCGGGCGACCGGGGCGTGGCCACCGGGATCGCGATCGTCACCGCCGGCGGGTGGAGCATCGCCGCCGCCATCGTGACGGTGCGGTGGGCGTCGAGCGGGGACTGGCCGCTCTGGTGAGCCCGGTCCGGGCCCGTCCCGCCGGGCCGCGACCCGCCGCCCGGGACCCTTTCCGGCGGGCCCGTGGCTGCGCTGCGTCGCGGGCCGGCTGCGCAGCGAATCCCGCCTTGACGTGGCCGCCCGAACTCGGCACCCTCGGCGTTATGGCCTGGACCACTCCGCGGCTCGATCCCGAGCGCAGCCGCCGTCGCCAGCAGCTCCTCGCCGAGTTGGCGGGCGCCCGGGCGGTACGCCAGCGCGTACGACCGCAGCGGGTGCGCAGCGAGCGCCTGCGGGAGCTGATCGCCACCCGCCGCCGGGTCGCCGGCTGACGACAGGCAGACTTTCCCCCAGGATTGACCGGCCCTTCGGGGCGTTGACCGGTCGCCTGCCGACCCGACCGGCTAACGTGCACGCGTAACGGGTCGGCCTGCCGAGGCTCTTTTGGGGGAACCGTGTCGTACTTCGCTGCGGCCGTCGTACGTGACGACAGCGGTTGGACGGCCGCCGAGGTGAACCTGCGGGGCGTCACCGACATCGAGGACGTCGCCGACCGGCTGCGCGACGTCGACTCCGATGCCGACCTGTCGCTGCTCTTCGTCGAGGCGGACGACACGTACCTGGTGGTCATGCGCCTGGACGAGGGGGAGGACCTGCGAATCTTCGGCTCCGACTCGGCCTACGCCGAGGAGTCCCGGCTGGGCGCCCTGCTGGTCGGGGACCTGAAGACCTCGGTGACCGGGCTGGACGACACCGAGGATCCGCGCCCGTCCGGCCGCGGCGACGATGACACCGAGCAGCCCGCTGTCGACCCCGAGGCCGATCCGGTCGGCGAGGCCGACCTCCTGGCCGACCTGGGCATCTCCGCGCAGAAGCTGCTCAACCTCTGCGCGCAGGAGGGCATGATGCCGGCCGACGTCACCGCCGAGGTGTGCCAGGTGCTCGGCTGCGCCGACGAGGTCGAGGAACTGCGTGAGGTCTGAGCCGTCCGGGCCGGGCCGGGCCGGGGTGGGCGGCGCCGAGCCGGCCGACGCCACCGACCCGGCGCTGGGCACCGTACGCCCCGGGCAGCCGACCCCGGGCGCGGCGGGCCGGGTCGGGCCCGGCGCCCACGAGGGGTTGGCCGAGCCGGACGGCGCCGGCCGGCGGCAGCGGCACGAGCTGTGGATGCGCCGGGCGCTGGAAGTGGCCGTCACCGGCCCCGACAGCCCTGCCAGCGCGGGCCCCGACGCCGACGACATCCCGGTCGGCGCCGTGCTCTACGGGCCGGACGGCACCGAGTTGGCGATCGGGCGCAACGAGCGGGAACTGACCGGCGACCCGACCGCGCACGCCGAGGTGCTGGCGCTGCGCCGGGCCGCCGAACGGCTGGGCCGCTGGCGGCTCGACGGCTGCACCCTGGTCGTGACCCTGGAACCCTGCACGATGTGCGCGGGCGCGCTGGTGCTCGCCCGGGTATCCACCGTGGTCTTCGGCGCCTGGGAGCCCAAGACCGGGGCGGCCGGATCGCTGTGGGACGTGCTGCGCGACCGCCGGCTCAACCACCGGCCGGAGGTCTACGGCGGCGTCCTGGAGTCGGAGAGCGCCGCCATCCTGCGCGCCTTCTTCCGCTGACGCCCCTTCCGCCGGGCGTCCCGTCGCACACAGGCACCCCGCGCGACTTCTGCGCCCCCGCCGAGGACCTGACCGGCGTCGGCCCGGGACGCCGGTAGGGCCGGCCGACCCGGCAGGCGGTTTCCGGGGCGACGGTGGTCAGACGCGGCGCCGCCCGCCATCCGGGGATGACGGGCGGCGTGGAAGCCGGCGGGGGGTCAGGCGACGATCGTGTCCAGGGCGATCTCGACCATCTGACTGAAGGTCTGCTCACGCTCCTCGGAGGTGGTCTTCTCGCCGGTCTTGATGTGGTCGCTGACGGTCAGCAGGGTCAGGGCGCGGGCCTTGAACCGGGCCGCGATCGTGTAGAGCGCCGCCGACTCCATCTCCACCGCCAGCACGCCGTAGTCCGCGAGGCTGTCGTAGAGGTCCGGGCGGTCGGTGTAGAAGGCGTCCGCCGCCAGGATCGGCCCGACCCGCATCGCGATGCCGCGCCGCTCGGCCACCTCGACCGACGTACGCAGCAGCCCGAAGTCGGCCACCGGGGCGTAGTCGATCAGCCCGTCGAAGCGCATCCGGTTCATGTTCGAGTCGGTGGACGAGCCGATCGCCGCGATCACGTCGCGCAGCCGCAGGTCCTCGGCCAGGGCCCCGCAGGAGCCGACCCGGATCAGGCTCTTCACGCCGTACTCGTTGACCAGCTCGTGGGCGTAGATGGAGGCGGAGGGCATGCCCATGCCAGAGCCCTGGACGGAGACCTCGACGCCGTTCCAGCGGCCGGTGAAGCCCAGCATGCCCCGGACCGTCGAGTAGCACTGTGCGCCCTCGAGGTAGGTCTCCGCGATCCACTTGGCCCGCAGCGGGTCGCCCGGCATCAGGACCCGCTCGGCGATCTCTCCCGGCTTCGCGCCGATGTGCGTACTCATGGCAAGGATCCTGCCAGGCCGCCCCCGGGCATACCGGTTCGGCGTCCGAACCCGGGGTCATGTACCCTTCTCGGCGGTGGCGTGTCCGAGTGGCCTAAGGAGCACGCCTCGAAAGCGTGTGAGGGTTTACGCCCTCCGCGGGTTCAAATCCCGCCGCCACCGCTCGTGAACAGCGCAAACGCCCGGCAGATCCGCGAGGATCGGCCGGGCGTTCCGCTTGTGGGTCTGGTTGGCTCCGAGGGTCGGTTGCACTGTCTGGCGGGCGTTCCCACAGCAACCCGCCGACGCGCTGGACAGTGTCCCGGCGGACTTGCGCCGTCTGGACCGCTCTCTGTGCTTGATGCTGAGGTACCGGGCCCAGCAGGAAGTGGCGGCGGCACGGCAGGTCGGGTCAGGCGGGTTCCGGCGAAGAGCATTGCGTGAAGCCGATGTGCCGGTGTTCGACGACCGCTCCGGTGCACGTCCGCCGGGTGATGCGCGGGACGCCGAACCTGTCCTGTCGGCTATCGATCGTGACCTGTACGGCACCGTCGGCCCCGGCAACGTAGACGGTGTGGATCGGGTCGCCTTCCATCGTCGGCCGGGTCTCGGCGAGGCGGGCGGGCCGGCGTGCCCCCACCGCGTCGAGGAGGCAGGCGATCGCCGTGTCCGGCAGGCGTTCGGACTGGCGCAGCACGTGGCTGCCGCAGTCCACCTCGACCGCCCTCGTCGCCGCCGCGCTCGCACCCATGGCTGGCGGGGGCGGGTTCGTCCCGCGCTCGGCTGTGGGCGAGACGGCAGTGAACACCCCGGCGACGGCCAGGACGGTGGCCGCCGCCACGCCGCCGGCCACACGCCGCCGGCGCAGAGTCTCTCCGCGGGCACGCACCTGCGCTGGTGGTGCCAGCCTCAGGGCGGCGGTGTCGTGATCGAGGGCCGCGATGGCCTCACGGATGGGCGCTGACATCGGATTCCTTCCGTTCGTCGTCGGTACCGAGCACACAGGCGAGCGCCGTCCGCGCGCGGGCGAGGTAGACCTTGACTGTGCCGACGGGCATGCGGGTGGCCTCGGCGATCTCGGCGACCGGAAGGTCACAGAGGTAGTGCAGAACCACGACCCGCCGTTGCGCCTCCGGCAGTCGGTCTAGCGCCGTCATCACCGCGACCCGGTCCGGCGTCGGTCCGGCGGCCGTCACGGGCGGGCCGAGCCTGGCCAGCGCGGCCAGCCAGCGCCGGGCGCTGCGCCATCGGTTGGCCGCCAACCGCCACGCGACGGTCCGTACCCACGCCTCAGGGTCGTCGTAGCCCGACAGCCGCGACCACCGTATCCAGGCGCGGGCGTACGCCTCCTGCACGGCGTCCTGAGCTTCGCCGAGATCCCCGCAGACGGCATACACCTGATGCACGACGCGCGCTGAAGTCGCCGTGTAGAAGGCGTCGAAGTCGTCGGTCGTATCCATCCGCGCCGTCCCTCTCCGTGGCCGTCACCGGTATACACACCGCTGAGGGCGTGCGGGTTACAGTCGCCGACGGTTCGGTGGCGCGTACGCCTGTCCGGTTGGTCGAAGCAAATCCCTTGGCCCGACGCTGCGTCGCGAGCTGTGGCCGTGCGCCAAGCAGGTTTACCAGGGAGACGAGCCCGGCGCGGTCTCGGTTCCGGTCCCATTCGGGATCGTCCGCCGCTGTTCGGAGTCCCTACCGGGAACCTTCGACCAAGCGGACGCGCAGATGCGGATCGAGCTGCACGACCGATCGACCCCATGAACGGGATGGGGTGTACGCCTTCCGTGGAGCCCTCGACCCACCCAGCGTCGAGCCTCCCCGACCAGCGTCGATCATGCAGTTGTGGTGCCCCGTGAATGGGGCGTATAGGGGGTTACTTCCCACCACAAGTGCATGATCGACGCTGCGAGAGAGGGCGAGGGCGGGGGCGGGGGGCGGTCAGCGGCGGGTGAGTTCCGACTCCAGCCGCTTGATGAGCGTCTTGCGGGACTTGCCGTCGCGCTCGCGGCGTAGGGCGGACTTCAGTTGGCCCTTGTCGAGGTCGCGGACGAGCTTGGCCGCCTCGGCGACCGGCAGCTCCGACAGCCGCTCGGCCGCCGTGGCGTTACGGCGGGCTTGTTTGGCCGGTCCGGTGTTCGCCACGAACTGCTTGCCGGACTTCGATTCCTTCCGCTTCTTGGCGTCGGTCGCGCGCCGCTGCTCGGGAGAGAGCTCCTTCCATGCCTGTTCAGGCAGGTAACGGCTGGTCTCGTCGCCGTGCCGCGCCCGGGTGTCGCCCTCCTTGGTCTGCCAGTGCTCGCCGCCCCAGCGCTGTAGGGACTTCTGCCGCTCGTCCTTCGGGCCGACGAAGCCCCCGCCACGCCTCTTGTACTCCTGGGTGACCAGCTGCGACTTGCGTGCCGACCACTGTCCCGGCCGGCCGCCCTTGTCGGAGGCCTTGACCTCTTCCTTGATCTGCTCCCGGAGTTCGGGCTTCGTGTACCGCGCCATGCCCGGCGGTTACCCCACCTTACGGCCTCCATGCGTCGAGCCTGGGCAGGGTTCAGCAGGGGCTGTGGCCCTCGTGGAAGAGGCGCTGGGCCCAGTCGGCGTACCCGGCGATGATCTTCTTCACCGCCCGCCCGTCGTGCAGGAAGAGGTACGCCCGGTCGCCCTGCCGGGCGAGCAGCCCGTCGAGCCGGTACGTCCCCTGTGGAGCGTCCAGCTCGCGCACGGACGGGTAGCGGCTGCGGACCTCCTCGACCGGCATGCCGGCGGTGACTCCCTGCGGGGTGCGGGTCGCCTCGCCGAGCCAGAGCAGCACCAACCGGTCGTCGACGAAGATGGGGCTGGTCGTGTCGTACCCGGCGAGCGCCGGGCCGCAGGCGTCGACGTCGGAGCGCAGGATGCCCCGCCGGGTCAGCTCGTCCTCGGTGTCGCCGAACTCGACGTCGCGCAGGCCGTTGAGGTCGACCACCTCGACGGCCCCGACGGGCCGACCGCCCAAATCGGACGACGGCGGATGTGCGCCGCTGCCCGAAACCCAGGCAGCCGTCGTCAGCGCGGCGATAAAGCCAAATTGTCGCAATTTCATGGAATCCCCCAGTCCCCAACGGGACCGGGCCGTTCAGGTTGCTGCCCGCCCGCAGATTGCCGGTTTTCCCACTCCTCAGCCAGTTCGTCCCAGTAGTCGGCGCTGAGCCGCCGGCGCCCGTGCGCCAGCCAGCCGGCGGTGTTCCGCTCGACGTGCAGGCCCAGCTCGGCGAACGGGTCGATCCATGCGCCGGGTTCCGCCCCGAGCCGGGCGAGCGCCGCGTTGAGCGGCCACTGGGCTCGCGGCCCGTCGAAGAGTCGGTCGAACCCCGGCCCCCAGCTCACCTGGCCGCCGAGCCACACCACCGCCGACTGGTAGCCGGCGCCGCCGGCGAACTCCGCCTCCAGGTACGCGACCGGACCCGACCGCGACCACCGTGCGAGGGCGTCGGCCAGGGGTGCCGACAGCGACAGGTGGAACGGCTCCTCCGGCGACCGCTCCGCCACCGAGAAGTCGGGCAGCGTGCCGGTCAGCTCCTCGACGAGCTGCGGGGTGACCGGCAGCAGCGCGAAGTCCTGGCGCAGCTCGCCCAGGACCGCGTGGTCGAGGTCGGCGGTCTGCTCGCGCAGCAGCTCGGCGTCCGCGACGACCGCGCTGAGCTGGTAACCCATGGGAGTCCTCCGCCGTCCACAGCCTGTGGATGGAACATGTGTACGACGAAACCCGCCTCCGCCGCCCTCCGCACCGTACCGAATCGTCCCCTGCCGGCACCGCCCCGCGATTTCGCGCTGTCGGCCCGTTCCGGGGCGAACTGCGGCCTTACACCCGTGGTGTTCCACGCGTGCCCGCGCCGAGGCGACCTGCTCCGCCCGGCGGTCAGAGCAGCAGGTTGACCAGGGCGGCGAGCCCGACGACCACGATGATGGCGCGCAGCGCCACCGGCGGGAGCCGGCGTCCCCACCGGCCGCCGGCCAGGCCCCCCACCACCGAGCCCACCGCGATCAGTAGCGCCGGCTGCCAAGCCACGTTCCCCACCACGACGAACAGGACCGCCGCGACCCCGTTCACCAGGCCGGCGAGCACGTTCTTCACCCCGTTGACCCAGCGCAGGTCGGTGGAGAGCAGCACCCCGAGCAGCCCCAGCAGCAGCACTCCCTGGGCGGCGCCGAAGTAGCCGCCGTACACCCCGGTGCCGAAGACGCCGAGCAGCAGCAGCGGCCCCACCCGCCGTACCGCCTGACCGCCGGCCGACGACGCGCCCGCGTCGTCCGCGACCGGCCGCCGGCGGGCCAACGCCCGCGCCAGTCGCGGCTGCACCACCACGAGCACCAACGCCAGGATGATCAGCGCCGGCACGATGGCCCGGAACGCGCCGGGCGGCAGGAGCAGCAGCAGTACGCCGCCGGTGACCCCGCCGAGCGCGGCGGCGACGCCCAGGCGGGCCAGCAGGCCACCGTGCCCGGCCAGCTCCCGGCGATAGGCGTACGCCGCGGAGAACGACCCCGGTACCAGCCCGACGGTGTTCGACACGTTCGCCACCACCGGCGGGTAGCCGAGGGAGAGCAGGACCGGGAAGGTCACCAGCGTGCCCGAGCCCACCACCGCGTTGATGGCGCCCGCCGCGACCCCGGCGGCCAGCACGGCCAGCCCCTGGGCGACGTTCAGTGTTGCGTCCACTCGTGTCTGCGCTCTCCCCGGGCCGGTCGTCGCCCGCAGGTCGCCGCCGCCCGGTTGTCTCGCTGCCGGATGCGACTGTCAGCGTAGGACGGGAGTCGTGCCCGGTGATCGACGTGCGGCAGGGATCACGCCGTGACCGGTAGCTTCGTCGGCGGCGTTCACCTTCGCATCCGGCGCGGTCGCCAGGGCCCGGCGTGGCGGCGGCGCAGCCAGCGGGGCAGGCGGTGCCGGGGCACGAACATGCCGATGTCGTCCGCCGCGTCGTCGGCGTAGCCGCGCAGTTGGCAGCCGCCGAGCGGGGTACGGTCGCGCAGCGCGCCCCGGAGCAGGGCCAGCGACTCGACGTCGATGTCGCGGTGCAGGCGTCCGAAGTGACCCAGCGACTGCACCGCGTTCGCCCTGGTCTGCGCGTCCCGCGACCGGAGCCCGCGCCTGATCCGGGGAAGGACGACGGCGGGCGGGTGGAACTCGTCCAGCACCAGCCAGAGAAGCGCCGGCCCGGCCCCGGCCTCCGTACGCTCCAGGGCCGCGTCGGCCTTCTCCGGGCAGTCGCATTCGTCGAACTCCGGGATCGGTCGCCCGCTCGCTCACCCGGGATCTTCTACCCTTCTTCGGCGTTGCCGCTGTTGCGGCCGATGATCAGCGCGGCGACACAGTACAGCGCCATTCCGGCCGCCCCGCAGCCAACGATGATCCTCCAGCGGTCGGTCGAATCCCGACCCCACCTGGGAGAGAAGGACGCAGGACATCGCGACCAGTTGCGCCCAGAGCAGCCAGCGCGGATTCCTGCCCAAGCCGATCGCCCCTTCCGGCGTCACCCGTCGAGAGGCGCAACCGCCACCGACCGATCGTCGACGGGGCATCGACACATGTCGGCGGAGCGTAACCAGTGGGTCGCCGTGGCGCCCGGCAGGAACGGCGCGAGGGCCGCCCCCGATGGGGTCGGCCCTCGCGTTCGTGCTGCTCAGCGAGCGGAGGATACGAGATTCGAACTCGTGAGGGTGTTAACCCAACACGCTTTCCAAGCGTGCGCCCTAGGCCTCTAGGCGAATCCTCCGCAGACGAGGATACAGGTCCCCGGCGGGTGGGCCACCCCACCACCCCCTGAAGATCGATGCGGCGTCGGGTAGGGTTGGCGGTACCTCCCGTGCGGCGGTATCTCGTGAACCTCCCCAGGGCCGGAAGGCAGCAAGGATAAGCGGGCTCTGCCGGGTGCACGGGAGGCCTTTTTGTCTCCGGGTCCCGGTAACGTCCCTGCGGGTCAGGTCACGGGGTGGTGGGTGGTCACCCGCGCCCGACCGGCGCAGAATGGCTCGGTCGAGAGGAGGCGGGACGAGTGGCACTGGCGCTCTACCGCAAGTACCGGCCGCGTACCTTCGCCGAGGTCATCGGGCAGGAGCACGTCACCGAGCCGCTGTCGCAGGCGCTGCGCAGCGGGCGGCTCAACCATGCCTACCTCTTCTCCGGCCCACGCGGCTGCGGCAAGACCTCCAGCGCCCGGATCCTGGCCCGCTCGCTCAACTGCGAGCAGGGCCCCACCCCGGAGCCGTGCGGGCAGTGCGACTCGTGCCGCGAGCTGGCCACCGACGGCGGCTCGATCGACGTGCTGGAGATCGACGCGGCCAGCCACGGTGGCGTCGACGACGCCCGCGAGCTGCGCGAGAAGGCGATCTTCGCGCCGGCCAAGAGCCGCTTCAAGATCTACGTCATCGACGAGGCGCACATGGTCTCGTCGGCCGGCTTCAACGCCCTGCTCAAGCTGGTCGAGGAGCCGCCGGAGTACGTCAAGTTCATCTTCGCGACCACCGAGCCGGAGAAGGTCCTCGGCACGATCAAGTCGCGGACCCACCACTACCCGTTCCGGCTGATCCCGCCGAAGGTGCTCCGGCCCTACCTGGAGCAGCTCTGCGAGGCCGAGGGCGTCGCCGTCGAGCCGGCGGTCTTCCCGCTGGTGGTGCGCGCCGGCGGCGGCAGCGCCCGGGACAGCCTCTCCGTGCTCGACCAGCTCATCGCCGGGGCCGGGCCGGAGGGCGTCACCTACACCCGCGCCGCCGCCCTGCTCGGCGTGACCGACGCCGCCCTCATCGACGAGATGTGCGACGCGCTGGCGGCCGGGGACGGCGCGACGGCGTACGCGACCGTCGACCGGGTCGCCGAGGCCGGGCACGACGCGCGTCGGTTCGCCTCCGACCTGCTGGAGCGGCTGCGCGACCTGATCGTGCTCCAGCAGGTGCCGGACGCCGCCACCAAGGGCCTGATCGACGGCCCGGCCGACCAGATCGAGCGGATGGCCGCCCAGGCCCAGCGACTCGGCCCGGCCACGCTGTCCCGCTGCGCCGACATCGTGCACAACGGCCTGGTGGAGATGCGCGGCACCACCGCGCCCCGGCTGCTGCTGGAGCTGATCTGCGCCCGGATGTTGCTGCCCGGGGCCGACGACAGCACCGGCGGTCTGCTCCAGCGCCTCGAACGCATGGAGCGCCGGCTCACCCTCGCCGGCACCGACGCGCCGCCGGCCGCCGCCGGCCCCGCGCCGGTCGCGTCCCCTCCTCCCGTACGCCCCGAGCCCGTACCCGCCACGACCGGGGCCGACCCGGG
>NZ_JBHMIR010000041.1:0-39638 GCF_048060285.1 Micromonospora sp. LOL_025
GGTTTCCGTGGTGGCGACCGCGACGGTGGCTTCCGTGGCGGTGACCGTCGTGAGGGTGGCGATCGTCCGGGTGGTTTCCGTGGTGGTGACCGTGAGGGTGGCTTCCGTGGCGGTGACCGTCGTGAGGGTGGTTTCCGTTCGGGTCCGCCGCGTGAGGGTGGCTTCCGCCGTGAGGGTGGTGACCGTCCGGGTGGTTTCCGTGGTGGCGACCGCGACGGTGGCTTCCGTGGCGGTGACCGTCGTGAGGGTGGCGATCGTCCGGGCGGTTATCGAGGCGGTGACCGCGAGGGTGGTTACCGAGGTGGGGATCGTCGTGAGGGTGGCGACCGTCCGGGTGGTTTCCGTGGCGGTGACCGCGAGGGCGGCTACCGGGGCGGAGAACGGCAGGACGACCGTCGTGAGGGTGGCTTCCGTGGCGGAGAGCGTCGCGACGAGCGGCGGGAGCGTCCGGCGGCGGAGGGGGAGCGTACGGCGGCCCCCGCGCTGCCCGACGAGATTGTCGCGACCGACCTCGACAAGGACGTCCGGGCCGAGCTGCTCTCGCTGGCGAAGCCGGTCGCCGAGACGGTCGCCCGCCACCTGGTGGCGACTGGTCAGCTGATCGACGAGGACCCGGCCGAGGCGTTGGCGCACGCGCTGGCGGCCCGTCGGCTGGCGTCCCGGATCGCTGCTGTCCGCGAGGCGGTCGGCCTGGCCGCGTACCACGCGGGGGAGTGGCAGACCGCGATCGCGGAACTGCGTACGTACCACCGGATGAGCGGGTTGCAGAGTCACCTGGCGGTGCTCGCGGACTGCGAGCGGGCGCTGGGCCGGCCCGAGCGGGCGATCGACCTGTTCCGTGGCGCGGACCGGGAGAAGCTGGACCAGGCCGTGGCGACCGAGCTGCTGATCGTGGCGGCCGGGGCGCGCGGCGACCTGGGCCAGAAGGACGCCGCCGTGGCCATGCTCCAGGTCCCCGAACTGACGGCCGAGACGGCCGAGCCGTGGACGGCCCGGCTGCGGTACGCGTACGCCGACGCGCTGCTCGCGGTCGGTCGTCGCGACGAGGCCCGCGAGTGGTTCTCCCGGGCCGCCGACGTCGACACCGAGGGCGAGACCGACGCCGCCGAGCGGCTGCTGGAGCTCGACGGTGTGGTGATCGAGGGCGACGAGGAGGACGAGGAGTCTGCCGAGGCGATCGCCGCCGGCCCCGGCGCCCCGGGCGCGGTGCCGGCCCGACCTGACGCCGACCTCGCCGGCGACACGGAGCCGACTGTCGACGAAGACGATGTCGATGACGATGACGACGACGACGACGAAGATGACGATGTCGACGACGACGACGACGAAGACGAAGACGACGACGACGAGCAGGACGGGGCCGCGGTCGCGGCGGTGCCGTCGGACGATCTGGCCGACGACGAGCTGACCGACGACGAGGCGGGCGCCGTCGCCGCCGGGACGCCCGGCGACGACACCGGGACCGCCACCGGCGGTGGCGAGCCCACCGCCTCCGGCGAGTCGGAGACCGCGCGGCGATGACGACGGGTGCCGGGGAACGGCTGGTCGACGGGTACGCCCTGGTCGTCTTCGACCTGGATGGCGTGATCTACCTGATCGACCGGCCGGTCCCCGGTGCGGTCGAGGCGGTCGGCCGGCTGCACGCCGAGGGCCGGTCGGTGGCGTACGCGACCAACAACGCCTCGCGCCGCTCCAGCGAGGTGGCCGACCTGCTCACCGGGATGGGCGTGCCCGCCCGGCCCGAGGAGGTGCTCACCTCCGCGGCGGCCGCTGCCGAGCTGCTTCGCGACCAGCTTCCCGCCGGCGCTCCGGTGCTGGTCGTCGGCACCGAGGCGCTGCGTGCCGAGCTGCGCGCGGTCGGGCTGACCCCGGTGTCGCGGGCCGACGAGTCGCCGGTCGCGGTGGTGCAGGGGTTCGGCCCGCAGGTCTGCTGGGCGGACCTGGCCGAGGCGTCGGTGGCCGTACGCGCCGGTGCGACCTGGGTCGCCACCAACACGGACCCGGCCCTGCCCAGCGGCCGCGGACCACTGCCGGGCAACGGTGCCCTGGTCGCCGTGCTGCGCACCGCGCTCCGCCGGGATCCCGACGTGGTCGTCGGCAAGCCCGAGCCGGCGCTGTTCACCACGGCGGCCCGCCGTGCCGGCGAGGGCCGGACGCTGCTGGTCGGCGACCGGCTGGACACCGACATCGAGGGCGCCCGGCGGGCCGGGCTGGACAGCCTGCTGGTGCTCACGGGTGTGAGTGACGCGGCCGAGCTGCTCGGCGCCCCGCCGCACCGCAGGCCGACGTACGTCTCGATGGACCTGGCGGGGCTCTTCGACCCGGCGGCCGTGGTGCGGGTCCCGGGCCCGGCGGACGCCGGCGGATGGTCGGTGGCCTCGCGGGACGACGCGCTGGAACTGTCCGGGTCGGGCCGCCCGCTGGACGCCCTGGCGGCGCTCTGCGCGACCGCCTGGTCGACGCGGCCGGCCCGGATCCGTCCCGGCTCGGTCGAGGCGGAGAAGGCACTGGCCGAACTCGGCCTGTCGGGCTGACGGCCGCCGGCACCACCGGCCGGATCACGCTGCCCGTCGGCGAGACCGAGCGCCCCGCCCGCCCCGGTGACCTCAGAGCAACTTGCGCAGCTTCATCAGGTCGAGCGGGTTGGCCTTGATCGACACCCGGCGGGACGTGACCGCGCGGGTGATGTCGAGCTCGCCGCGAACCAGTGCGAGCAGGTCGTCGCTGCTGGTGCTCAGCGCGATCTTGGCCTTCGGGTCGTCGCCGTCGGCCAGGTCGACCAGGCGGCCGCCGGAGAGCCGGCCGTGGAAGGCGGTCTCCAGGTCGGTGATCCGGCAGGCCAGCGTCCGGTCGAAGTCGACCTTCTCCCGCACCGTCTCCGCGTTGCGGTCCAGCCGGGCCGCCAGATCCCGCAACGCCTGCCGGCATTCGTCCACGCTGGCCACGATCGCCCCCTCACCGCTCGCCACGCCGTCCCCGGCACCGTACCGCACAGGGCGTCGTGAGGTGCCCGGTAGCGTGGCACCTGCACACCCCCGCCCCGCGGAAGGAATCAGGCATGCAGGACGCGTGGCGCGCCTACCTCGAGCTGGCCATGGGCCTGACGGAGGCGCCCCGGAAGAAGGCCCAGGACGCGGTTCGCCGGGTCGTCGGCTCGGGCGGGGCGACCGCCGCCCAGCTGCAGACCCTCGCCGAGGAGCTGGTCTCCACGGGCGCGGCCAACCGCGAGGCGCTGACCAAGCTGGTGCGGTTCGAAGTGGACCGGGCCCTCGGCGCGGTGGGGCTCGCCACCGCCGACGAGGTCGCCGAGCTGACCCGACGGGTGCACGAACTGGAGCGTCAGCTCCGGGACGCCAGGGCGACCCTCGGCGCCCCGCCGCCCGTGCCCGCCGGCACCGCGGAGCCGGCGCACCCGGTGCCCGCCGGTGCCGCACCCCCGCCCGCCCCGGGCGCCGCCGAACCGGCCGTACCGACCTCCGTGGCCCCCGCCCCGGTGGCGAGGCCGGCCGTCGTGAAGAAGGCGCTGGCCAAGAAGGCGGTCGCGAAGAAGGCGGTGGCCAAGCGGACGCCGTCGGCCCTCGCCCCGACCGAGGGCGCCGCGGAGCCGGTCCGGCCCGCGAAGAAGGCACCGGCCCGCAAGCGTCCGCCGGAGAACGAGGCGTGACGCGCCCGGCCCCGGCCGGGAGCGGGTCGTGAGCGGCCCCTTCCGGCCCGGCCCGCCGCCCGGCGCCCGCCCCGGCCCGCCGGGTGCCGGCCACGGCTCGGCGACCGGTGCCTTCCGCCCCGGCCCGCCGCCCGGTGCCCGGCCGGGCCCGCGCCCCGGTCAGTCGTCGCTGCCGGAGCCCGTCGAGGACCTCGGTGAGGACCGGCATCCCGCGGTGGACGCCGCCGTACGGGCGATGGCCAACGCCGCGACGCTCGCCCCGGCCGACCAGATCGCGCAGTACGAGGCGGCGTACGAGACGCTGCGGGAAACCCTCGCCACCATCGACCAGACCTGACCGACCGGAGAAGAACCACGCATGGCACGTCGTAACCGGTTGGACGCCGAACTCGTCCGCCGCGGGCTGGCCCGGTCCCGGGAACAGGCCGCCGCGCTGGTGGAGGCCGGCCGGGTCCAGTTGCGCGGCGTGCCGGCCCGCAAGCCCGCGGCGATGGTCGACCCCGCCGATCCACTCCTGGTCACCGGCGAGGACCCCAGCGCGGAGTACGTCTCCCGGGGCGGGCACAAGCTGGCCGGCGCGTTGGCCGCCTTCGCCCCGGGTGGGCTGACGGTGGCCGGCCGGCGGTGCCTGGACGCGGGTGCCTCCACCGGCGGCTTCACCGACGTGCTGCTGCGCGCCGACGCGGCCGAGGTGGTCGCGGTCGACGTCGGCTACGGGCAGCTCGCCTGGCCGCTGCGCAACGATCCCCGGGTGCGGGTCTTCGAGCGCACCAACGTCCGTACGCTGACGCCGGAGGCCGTCGGCGGCCCGGTCGACCTCACCGTCGCCGACCTGTCGTTCATCTCCCTGCGGCTGGTGCTGCCGGCGCTGGCCGGCTGCACCCGGCCCGACGGTGACCTGGCGCTGATGGTGAAGCCGCAGTTCGAGGTCGGCAAGGAGCGGGTGGGCGCCGGCGGGGTGGTCCGGGACCCGTCGCTGCGCGCGGAGGCCGTGCTCGACGTGGCCGCCGCGGCGGCCCGGCTCGACCTCGGCCTGGCCGACGTGGCCGCGAGTCCGCTGCCGGGGCCGAGCGGCAACGTCGAGTTCTTCGTATGGTTACGCCGGGGCGCACCGCCGGCCGACCCGGAGCGGGTGCGCGCGGTGGTGACCGCCGGGCCGGGTGGTCCGGTCCCGTCCGGCGACCGGCCGGACGCGGCGACGGAGGAGGTGGCCGGGTGAGCGAGCTGGCGAGCCCTGCGGTCGCGGGCGTGCCGCGCGGAGGTCGCGCGGTCGTGACGGGACGGCCGTCCCGGTGAGCCGCACGGCGCTGCTGGTGACGCACACCGGTCGCCGGCGCAGCACCGAGCACGCGCGCGCCGTCGCCGCCGACCTGATCTCGGCCGGCTTCGAGGTGCGGGTCGTGGCCGAGGAGGCCGACGACCTCGACCTGCCCGGGGTGGTTCCGATGGCCGGCCCCGAGGCGGCCGAGGGCGCGGAGATCGTCTTCGCGCTCGGTGGGGACGGCACCTTCCTGCGGGCGGCGGAGCTGGCCCGCCCGGCGAAGGTGCCGCTGATCGGCATCAACCTCGGCAAGGTCGGGTTCCTCGCCGAGGCCGAGATCGACGACCTGGACATCGCGGTACGCGACGTGGTCGAGCGCAACTACACCGTCGACGAGCGGCTCACCCTCGACGTGACCGCCGAGTTCGACGGCGGCCCGACCATCGAGTCCTGGGCGCTCAACGAGATCAGCGTCGAGAAGGGCGAGCGCGCCCAGATGTTGGAGCTGCTCGTCGACGTGGACGGTCGCCCGCTGTCGCGCTACGGCTGCGACGGCGTGGTCTGCGCGACCCCCACCGGCTCGACGGCGTACGCGTTCTCCGGCGGTGGGCCGGTGGTCTGGCCGGAGGTGGAGGCGCTGCTGCTGGTGCCGATCAGCGCGCACGCGCTGTTCAGCCGGCCGCTGGTCACCGCGCCCACCTCCACGTTCGCCATCACCGTCGACCCGTTCACCACCCTCGCTGTGATGTCCTGCGACGGCCGACGGGTCTACGACCTGCCGCCCGGGGCGCGGGTCACCGTGCGGCGCGGCGCGCTGCCGGTGCGCGTCGTACGGCTGCGGGACCGCCCGTTCACCGACCGGCTGGTGGCGAAGTTCGACCTGCCCGTGCACGGCTGGCGCGGCAACCGCCGGTGACCCGGGGGCCGGGGCGGCGCTGACGGGCCGCACCCGGGCCGCCCCGGCGGGGTGTCGGCGGGCCGACGCACCGGCGCGCCCACGCCGGCTGGTCAAGTGTCGGGGGCCGCGTCTACTGTCGGGTGCTGTGCTGGAAGAGCTGCGCATCACCGGACTGGGCGTCATCGAGGACACCACGCTGCCGTTGACCGGCGGCATGAACGTCATCACGGGCGAGACCGGAGCGGGCAAGACCATGGTGGTCACCGGCCTCGGCCTGCTCTTCGGCGGGCGCGCCGACGCCGGGCGGGTGCGCGCCCAGCCGGGCCGGGCGGTGGTCGAGGGCCGGCTGCGGCTCGAGGGCCGCGTCGCCGCCACCGTGCACGCGCGGATCACCGACGCGGGCGGTGAGCCCGACGAGGACGGCTCGGTGCTGCTCAGCCGCACCGTCACGGTGGAGGGCCGCTCCCGGGCGCACCTGGGCGGGCGGAGCATGCCGGTGTCGATGCTCGGCGAGGTCGGCGAGCAGGCGGTGGCCGTGCACGGCCAGTCCGACCAGCTGCGGCTGCTGCGGCCGGCCGAGCAGCGGGCCGCGCTGGACCGCTTCGCCGGCGCGGAGCACGAGAAGCTGCTCGACGCGCTGCGCGAGGCGTACGCCCGCTGGCGCGCGGTGGTCGACGACCTGACCGACCGGCGGCGCAACGCCCGCGAGCGCAACCAGGAGGCCGACCTGCTGCGGCTCGGCCTCGACGAGATCACCCGGGTCGACCCGCAGCCCGGCGAGGACGACGAGCTGAAGGCGGAGGCGCAGCGGCTGGAGCACGCCGAGGGGCTGCGCACCGCGGCGCAGGTGGCCCACCAGTGCGTGGCCGGCGGCGTGGAGGCGACCGACGAGACCCCGGACGCGGCGGCGTTGCTCGGCACCGCCCGTCGCACCCTGGAGGCGCAGGCCGGCACGGATCCGGCGCTGGGTGAGCTGGCGGGGCGGCTGGAGGAGGCGGCGACCCTCGTCACGGACGTCTCCGCCGAGCTGTCGGCCTACCTCGCCGCGCTGGACGCCGACCCGGCCCGGTTGCAGACCGTCTACGAGCGGCGGGCGGCGCTGCGCGCGCTCACCCGCAAGTACGCCGACGACGTCGACGGGGTGATCGCCTGGGCCGAGCGTGCCCGCACCCGGCTGTCCGACCTGGACACCTCCGACGACCTCCTGGACGAGCTGGACCGGGAGGCCTCCCGGCTGGCCGCCGAGGTGGCCGACCTGGCCGGCCGGGTGTCGACGTCGCGGCAGGAGGCGGCGACCCGCTTCGCCGAGCAGGTCACCGTCGAGCTGGCCGGGCTGGCCATGCCGCACGCCCGGATCGAGGTGGCGGTGCTGCCCCGCGCGGCCGGCCGCACCGAGCCCACCCTGACGGTCAACGGCACCGAGGTCGGCGTCGGCCCGGACGGCGGCGACGAGGTCGAACTGCGCCTGCTGGCCCATCCGGGCGCGCCCTCGCTGCCGTTGCAGCGCGGCGCCTCCGGCGGTGAGCTGTCCCGGGTGATGCTCGCCATCGAGGTGGTCTTCGCCGGCTCGGGCGGGCCGCCCACGCTGGTCTTCGACGAGGTCGACGCCGGGGTCGGCGGCCAGGCCGCGGTGGAGATCGGCCGGCGGCTGGCCCGGCTGGCCCGCAGCCACCAGGTGCTGGTCGTCACCCACCTGCCACAGGTGGCCGCGTTCGCCGACCGGCACCTGGTGGTGGCGAAGGACACGGGCGGGGCGGTCACCACGAGCGGGGTCCGGGTCGTGGAGGACACCGAGCGCGCCCGGGAGCTCGCCCGCATGCTCGCGGGTTTGCCCGACTCCGACCTGGGTATCGCGCACGCCGAGGAACTTCTCGCCGTGGCGGCCAGGGAAAGGCGCCCGTGAGGTCGGCGATTGTGAGCACAGGCACACCGGCCTGCGCGTTAGTGTGCTTCCCTGGGTAGGCGGCCCTGCTCAGGCATGTCGCGACAGAATTGCCTGCCTCACATGCCAGGATGGTCACGATGCGTCTACCCACGTTGCGCCGGACCCGGAACGCGGAACCGGGCAGGATCCTCGGCACCGCACGCCTCGACCGCCGGACAAAACGCCTGGTCGGCCGGCTCCGCCCCGGTGACATCGCGGTCATCGACCACGTCGATCTCGACCGTGTCGCCGCCGACTCGCTCGTCGCCGTCGGTGTCGGCGCCGTGCTCAACGCGAAGCCGTCGGTCTCCGGCCGCTACCCCAACCTGGGGCCCGAGGTGCTGGTCGCCGCCGGCATCCCGCTCCTGGACGACCTGGGGGAGGGGGTCTTCGAGCGAATCCGCGAGGGCGACACCGTCCGGATCGAGGGCAACACCGTCTTCCTCGGCGACGAGCCGGTGGCGCACGGCAGCCTCCAGGACGCCGAGACGGTGGCCAAGTCGATGGCCGACGCCCGGGAGGGGCTCTCGGTCCAGTTGGAGGCGTTCGCCGCCAACACGATGGACTACCTCCGCCAGGAGCGCGACCTGCTCCTCGACGGGGTCGGCGTGCCGGAGATCCAGACCGAGATGCAGGGGCGGCACTGCCTGATCGTGGTGCGCGGCTACGACTACAAGGCCGACCTGGACGTGCTGCGCCCCTACATCCGCGAGTTCAAGCCGGTCCTGATCGGCGTCGACGGCGGCGCGGACGCGCTGGTGGAGGCCGGCTACACGCCGGACATGATCATCGGCGACATGGACTCGGTCACCGACGACGTGCTGCGCTGCGGCGCCGAGGTGATCGTGCACGCCTACCCGGACGGCCGGGCGCCCGGCCTGGCCCGGGTCAACGGCCTCGGCGTGCCGGCGGTGACCTTCCCGGCGGCGGCGACCAGCGAGGACCTGGCGATGCTGCTGGCCGACGAGAAGGGCGCCTCGCTGCTGGTCGCCGTCGGCACCCACGCCACGCTTGTCGAGTTCCTCGACAAGGGCCGTGGCGGGATGGCCTCGACGTTCCTGACCCGGCTCAAGGTCGGCGGCAAGCTGGTCGACGCCAAGGGCGTGAGCCGGCTCTACCGGCAGAGCATCTCCGGGTCGTCGCTGCTGCTGCTGGTGCTCTCCGCGATCGCGGCGATGGCCTCGGCGGTGGCGGTCTCCACCGTCGGCAAGGCGTATTTGGGCGTGGTCTCCGAGTGGTGGAACAATTTCGTGTTCCAGCTCGAACAGCTTTTCTAGCGTCCCACCGACCAAGAGGCGACAGGTGTGATCAACTTCCGGTACCACGTGGTGTCCCTGACCGCGGTCTTCCTCGCGTTGGCGATCGGTCTCGTGGTCGGCACCGCCGCCCTGAACGGCCCGGTGGCCGACTCGCTCAAGGAGAACGTCAACGCGCTGCGCAAGGACAACCAGCAGATGCGCCAGGCGGTGCAGAGCATGGAGAAGGAGCTCGAGCTCGAGGAGGACTTCGCCGCCCAGATCGCGGAGGTCGTCCTGCCGGGCACGCTGACCGGCAAGCGGGTGCTGGTCGTCAGCCTGCCCACCGGGCGCGACCACACCGAGGGTGTGGTCAAGATGCTCCAGCTCGCCGGGGCCCAGGTGACCGGCCGCATCGACCTGCAGGACAAGTTCATCAACCCGGACAACAACAACAACCTGCTGGAGCTGGCGGTCACCGCCGCGCGCCCCACCAGCGCGCCGACCGCCGGGCTGCCCGGCAACGGGCACGGGGTGGAGACCTCGACCGCCCTGCTGGCCAGCGTGCTGCTCGACCGGGCGCCCGGCGCGACCCCGGTCAGCGAGGCCGACCGGCGGGCGGTGCTGGCCGCGTACACCAACGCCAACTACCTGACCACGGAGGACCGGGTCGCCGCGCCGGCGGAGGCCGTCGTCCTGGTCAGCGGGCAGCCGTACGTGGACAAGGACTCGGCGAAGAAGGACGAGTCGGTGCTCAAGGTCGCCGAGCAGCTCGACCAGGCGGGGACGCTCGTCGTCGGCGGCAACGGCTCGGCCGGGGGCAACCTGGTGGCCGCCGTCCGGAGCGACCCGGTCCTGGTGCAGGCCATCTCGACCGTCGACAACGCCAACACCGTCCAGGGCCAGCTGGTCACCGCCCTCGCGCTGGTGCAACAGGTCACCGAAAAGAAGGCCGGTCAGTACGGTGTCGCCGACAACGCCACCCTGCTGCCTAGACTGCCCCAGTGAGCGAACGACGTACCCCGGTGTCCGGATCCAGCTTCGCCGACGTACGACGGGAGGGACGCGCGTGAGCCTGCTCGGTCGACTGCTGATCGCCGGCGCGGGCGCCGCCGCCGCCCGGTACGCGCTGCGCGAGGTGCGCACCTCACCGGCCGGGCCCGCGCTCGACCGGACCAACTTCCGCGGCCGCACGGTGACCCTGGCCGCCGGTCCCGCGCTCGCGGCCGGTGCCGCCGCGACGGGCGCGTTCGGCGCCTCCAGCGGCCCCTCCGGAGCCGCGGCCCTGGTCGCCGGGGTGGGCGCCGGGGCGGTCGGCCTCTACGACGACGTGGTCGGCGCCCGGCCGGAGCAGAAGGCGGCCAAGGGCTTCGCCGGGCACCTGGCCGCGCTGCGCGAGGGCCGGGTCACCGCCGGGCTGGTCAAGGTCGTCGGAGTGGGGGCCGCCGGCCTCGGCGCCGCCGCGCTGCTCGCCGCCGACCCACGGGTCGCCGGGCACCGGCGCCGCCAGCGGCAGGGCCCGCTGGGCCGGGGCGTCGACGTGCTGCTCGGCGCCGGTGTCATCGCCGGCACGGCGAACCTGCTCAACCTGCTGGACCTGCGGCCCGGCCGGGCGCTGAAGTCCGGCCTCCTGCTCGGCGCCCCGCTGACCGGCGGCCCGCACGGCGGGATCGCCGCCGGTGCCGTCGGCGCCGCCGCCGGGCTGCTCCCCGCCGATCTCGGCGAGGACGTGATGCTCGGCGACAGCGGCGCGAACGCGCTCGGCGCGCTGCTCGGCGTGGCGCTGGCCGCGCGTACCGGACCGGTCGGGCGGGCCGGGCTGCTCGCCGTGCTCGCGGGCCTCACCGCGGCCAGCGAGAAGGTCAGCTTCACCCAGGTCATCCAGCGCACCCCCGGGCTGCGCGAGCTCGACGCACTGGGCCGGCGCGCCGACTGACGTGACGACCCCGGCACCCCTCGCCGGCGCCGGCCGCGTCGCCGGAGCGGCCGCGCTCATCGCCGTACTCACCGTCCTCAGCCGGCTCGCCGGCTTCGGCCGCACCGCCGTCTTCACCTGGGTCGTGCAGAAGAGCGACCTCGGCGGCATGTACGTCATCGCCAACACCGCGCCGAACATCATCTTCGAGATCGTGGCCGGTGGCGCGTTGGCGAGCCTGGTCGTACCGCTGCTGGCCGGGCCGGTCGCGGCCGGCGACCGGCGCGCGGTGTCCGCCACCACCGGGGCCCTGCTCACCTGGACGGTCACCCTGCTGGTGCCGCTGGCCGTCCTGGTCGCGGTGGCGGCCGGCCCGATCGTGTCGCTGCTCAGCGAGGGGCGCTCCGAGACCGAGTTGGTGGCCGGAGCGCGGATGCTGCGGGTCTTCGCCCCGCAGTTGCCGCTCTACGGCGTCGGCATCGTGCTCACCGGGGTGCTCCAGGCGCACCGCCGCTTCGCCTGGCCGGTGATCGCGCCGCTGCTGTCCAGCCTCACCGTGATCGTGGTCTATCTCGCCTTCGGCGGCGCCGAGGGACGCGGCGCGAGCGTGGCGCAGGTGAGCCGCGGCAGTGAGCTGATCCTGTCCGCCGGTACCACGCTGGGCGTGGTGGTGCTGTCACTGTCGCTGCTGATCCCGCTGCGCCGGTTGGGCCTGCGGCCACGCCCCGGCTACGCGTTTCCGCCCGACGCCCGGGCGCGGGTGGGCGGGCTGGCGATGGCCGGGGCTGTCACCGTCACCGCGCAGCAGCTTGCGCTGCTGGTGCTGCTCAACCGCGTCTCCGGCGGCCCGACCGGTTCGCCGCAGGTGTTCAACCTGGCCCAGACCATGTACCTGCTGCCCTGGGCGGTGCTGGCGGTACCCCTGGCGGTGGCGGCGTACCCGACGCTGGCGACCGCCGCGGCGGCGGGTCGGGACGACGACTACCGGCGCACACTCTCCTCGACCCTGCGCGGGGTGCTGCTGTTCAGCTGCCTCGGCGCGGCGGCACTGGTCGGCACGGCCGCGCCGGTCGCCGCGTTCTTCTACCCGGACGACCCGGGCTCCACCGCCGCGGCCATCGTCGGTTTCGCCCCCGGGCTGCTCGGCTACGGCCTCTTCGCGGTGCTCTCCCGCGCCCTCTACGCACGGGGCGACACCCGCCCGGCGACTGTCGCGATCACCGCCGGTTGGTTGGCGGTGCCGGTGGTGGCGGTGCCGCTGGCGGTCCTCCTGCCGGTGGCGGACCGGGTGCTGGCGGTCGCCCTGGCCAACTCGGTCGGGATGGTGCTGCTCGGCGGGCTGCTGCTCGTCGCGGTGCGGCGCTCGGCCGGACGCCCCGCGCTCGCCGGCGCCGGTCGGGCCGGCGCCGCCGGACTGCTCGCCGGAACCCTGGCCGCGCTCGCCGGAACGGCCGTCGCCCGTTGGCTCGACGCGGCCGCCGGCGGCACCCCGACGACACCGGGCGCACTCGTGCAGGGCATGCTGTCCGGAGTCCTGGTCGGCGTCGTGTTCCTCGCCGTCGTCTGGCTGGTCGACCGGCGGGACGTGACGCCGCTGCTCGCCGGGGTGCTCCGGCGGCTGGGCAGGGCGGGCCGGCGTGGGCCGGCGGCCCCCGCCGATGGGACGGGCGAGGGCGACATCCCCCCGGAACGGGGTGGCGGGAAGGAGACGGTGTCCCGGTGAGCGGGTGCAGGACGGGTGACCGGCCGACGACTACCGACGAACGGGGGTGGTCGCGGTGACGCAACCGGCACCGGTTCCCGGCTGGCGCGGCACGGTGGCCCTGCTGCTCGCCTCCAGCACCGGTGGCGTCGGGCAGCACGTCCGCTCGCTGGCCGGGGGCCTGACCGCCGCGGGCACCTCCGTGCTGGTCTGCGGCCCCGCCGCGACGCAGGAGCAGTTCGACTTCACGGGCGTCGGCGCCCGGTTCCTGCCGGTGGAGATCCCGGCCAGCCCGACCGCGGCCGACGCCCGCGCGGTCACCGCGCTGCGCCGGGCCCTCGCCGCCGAACCGGTCGACGTGCTGCACGCCCACGGCCTGCGCGCCGGGCTCGTCGCCGTGCTCGCCCGCCCGGCCGCCCCGCTCGTGGTCACCTGGCACAACGCGGTGCTCGCCGGCGGTCTGCGCGGTGGCGTGTCCCGCCTCGTCGAGCGGGTCGTCGCCCGGGGCGCCCGGGTGGCGCTCGGCGCCTCCACCGACCTGGTCGAGCGGGCCACCGCGCTGGGCGCGGCGGACGCCCGGCTCGCCCCGGTCGCCGCGCCGGCACTGCCCGCGCCGCGCCGCCGCCGGGCCGCCGTCCGCGCCGAGTTCGGCGTCGGCCAGGACCGGCCACTGATCCTCTCCGTGGGCCGGCTGCACCCGCAGAAGCGGTACGACGTGCTGGTCGACGCGGCCGCCCGGTGGCGTACCCGGACCCCCGCGCCGGTCGTGGTGATCGCCGGCAGCGGACCCGCCTATCTGCCGTTGGCCGCCCGGATCTCCGCCGCCCGGGCCCCGGTGACCCTGCTCGGGCACCGCACCGACGTGGCCGACCTGCTCGCCGGGGCCGACCTGGCGGTGGTGACCAGCGACTGGGAGGCCCGCCAGCTCTTCGCGCAGGAGGCGATGCGGGCCGGCGTACCGCTGGTGGCGACGGCGGTCGGCGGCCTGCCGGAGCTGGTCGGCGACGCCGCGGTGCTGGTGCCGTCGGGGGACGTGGACGCCGTCGACGCGGCCGTGCGTGCCCTGCTCGACGACGAGGCCGGGCGGGCCGAGCTGGGGCGGCGCGGCGCCGCCCGGGCCGCCACCTGGCCCACCGAGGCGGACACCCTGGCCCAGTTGGCGGCGCTCTACGCCGAGCTGGCCCCGCACGGCGCCGGACCGGCCGCTCCCGGCGCCGACGCCCCGTCGACGGGACGCCGCTGATGCGGCGCAGAATCGCCCCGATCCTGCTGACCCTGGTCGTGGTGGCGCTGGGCATCACCGCGCTGACCGCCCGCCCCGAACGCCAGGCGTCGCCCCCCGGGCGCACCGCCGACTTCGTGGTGCTGGTCGGGGTCGCCGGGCTGCGCTGGGAGGACGTCGACCCGCAGACCACGCCGACGCTGTGGCGGATGGCCCAGGAGGGCTCGATCGGCTCTCTGTCGGTCCGTTCCGCGCACCGGCCGACCTGCCCGGTGGACGGTTGGCTGACCCTCGGCGCCGGCAGCTACGCCGCCTGGAACGGCAGCCGCCAGGCCGGAGGCTGTCCACCGGCCCAGGTGACGGTCGAGCAGCCCGACGGCATCGGCGCGAACCTGCCCGACCAGGAGAGCGTCGTCCTGCACAACCAGGAGCGGTTGCCCTGGGGCACGGTGCCCGGCGCGCTGTCGGAGTCGGTGCGCTGCTCGGTGGCGGTCGGGCCCGGCGCGGCCGTGGCCGCCGCCCGACCGTTCGGCCGCGTCGACCGGTACGCGCCGGCGCTCCCGGCGGACCCGGCGGGCCTGCTCGGCTCCTGCGTGCTGAGCATCGTCGACCTCGGCACGGTCACCGGTGAGGACCCGGCGGCCCGGGCCGCGGTCGCGCGTGAGGCGGACGCCCGCCTGGCCCGGGTGCTGGCCGCCCGGCCGCCCCGCTCGCTGGTGATCGTCGCCGGGGTGTCCGACACCGACGCCCCGTCCCGGCTGCACGTCGCCGTCGCCGACGGGCCGGGCTGGGAACGCGGGTGGCTCACCTCGGCCAGCACCGGCCGCGAGGGCTACCTGCAACTGGTCGACCTCGCGCCGACCGCGCTCACCGCGCTGGGCCGGCCGATGCCGGAACGGCTCTTCCTCGGCCGGCCGGCCGAGTCGGTCGGCGGGCGGCCGGCGGACCTCGCCGCCGCGATCGCCGCGCCTGCGGACGCCGACCGGGAGGCGGCCGCCCAGCGCCGCGTGGCCGACTGGTTCTTCACGCTGCTGGCCGGCGCCCAGGTGCTGCTGGCCGTGGCGGTGCTGCCGCTGCTGCGCCGGGCCCGCCGGCACGCCGGCCCGTACGGCCCGGAGCCGGTCTCGCGGCGGGTGGTGGCGGTCGTGGAGCTGCTGCTGATCGCGGCGGCCCTCGCCGTCCCGGCGGCCCTGCTGGCCGACGCCGTGCCCTGGTGGCGCGGGGACCACGCGGGCGTCTACTTCGCCGGGGTGACCGTGCTGCTGCTGGTCGCCGCGACCGCCGTGGTGCGGCTCGCGCCGGGGCACGCGAGCACCCTCGGTCCGCTCGGTGCGGTGGCCGGCCTCACCACGCTGGCCGTGGGGCTGGACGTGCTCACCGGCGCCCGCCTCCAGCTCAACGGGGTGGTCGGCTACTCCGCCCTGGAGGGCGGCCGGTACGCCGGGCTGGGCACCGTCGGGCTCGGGGTGTTCCTGGCCGGCTCCCTGCTGAGCGCGGGGTGGCTGGCCCAGCGGGTCCGCCGGTCCTGGCGGCCGCCCGTGATGGTGGCCGTCGGCGGCGCCGCCGTGCTGGTCGTCGGCAGCCCGTACCTGGGGTCCGACCCGATCGGCGCGATCGCGCTGACCGCCGGGCTGAGCGTCGCCGCGGCGATCAGCGCCGGTGGCTGGCTGACGATCAGCAGGCTGGCCTGGGCCACCATGGCCGGGCTCGCGCTGACCATCGGCTTCGCGGTGCTCGACCTGCGCCGGCCCGCCGCCGAGCGGGGCAGCCTCGGCCGGTTCCTGGCCGCCGTCGGCGACGGCACGGGCGGGCTCACCGTGCACCGCTCCAGCACGGCCAACTTCGAGACCCTGGTCAACAGCCCGCTGACGGTACTGGCCCTGGCCGGTGCCCTGCTGGTCTGGTTCGCCCTGCTCCAGCCGTGGGGTGGGCTGATGCGGCTGTTCGGCATCTACCCGGCGATGCGGGCGGCGATGGCCGGCACCGCCGTCGCCGCGGTGATCGGCGGGGTGCTGGGTGGCGACGCCCTGGACGTGGCCGGCGCGGCCGCCGCCCTGGTGGTGCCGATGGCGGCGCTGGCCGCGCTGCGGGTGCTCGACCACTCCACCGACCGCACGCTGCCCGACGCGGACCGCCCGCGCGACGAGGGGCCCGGCGGTACGGGCGACGGCTCGGGCGGTGACGCCGGCGGGGGGCCGGACGGCGACGGCCCGGACCGGCCGGCACCGGCGGACGCGGGGCCGGGCGCCACCCGTACCGCGGATGCGGGCGCGGGACCGGCCGCGGCGCCGGCGCCCCCGGCCCCGCGCGCCCCGGGCCCGGCGACCGGGGCGTCCGGGCCGACGGCCGGGACCGGCGCGGGGAAGCACGCGCCGGCCGGTCGGGCATCGATCGAGGTCACCGCCACCTGAGCCGGGGCGGAACGTCCCGCAGCCCGCTGCGGGTGCGCCCGGCGGGCGGGCCGGGAGAGGTGTTACCGTGGAATCCCGTGGATCGCGTGATCACTTGGCTGATCGGCACGGCGGTCTGCACGACCGCGACGGACGACACGGGAGCAGGCCTTGGCCCCTTCAGCACGGACGACCAGGCACATTTTCGTCACCGGGGGAGTCGCCTCCTCGCTGGGTAAGGGCCTCACCGCCTCCAGCCTCGGCAACCTGCTCACCGCGCGCGGTCTGCGCGTGGTCATGCAGAAGCTCGACCCCTACCTCAACGTCGACCCGGGGACGATGAACCCGTTCCAGCACGGTGAGGTCTTCGTCACCGAGGACGGCGCCGAGACCGACCTCGACGTCGGGCACTACGAGCGGTTCCTGGACCGGGCGCTCTCCGGCAAGGCGAACGTCACCACCGGCCAGATCTACTCGGAGGTGATCGCCAAGGAGCGGCGCGGCGAGTACCTGGGCGACACCGTCCAGGTCATCCCGCACATCACCAACGAGATCAAGTCGCGGATCCTGGCGATGGCCGACCCGGACGACGACGGCCAGGTGCCGGACGTGGTGATCACCGAGGTCGGCGGCACCGTCGGCGACATCGAGTCGCTGCCGTTCCTGGAGTCGATCCGCCAGGTCCGCCACGACCTGGGCCGGGACAACTGCTTCTACCTGCACGTCTCGCTGGTGCCCTACCTGGCGCCCTCGGGCGAGCTGAAGACGAAGCCGACGCAGCACTCGGTGGCCCAGCTGCGCAGCATCGGCATCCAGCCCGACGCGCTGGTGCTGCGCTGCGACCGGGAGATCCCCGACAAGGTCAAGCAGAAGCTGTCGCTCTACTGCGACGTCGACCGCGAGGCCGTCACCGCCGCCCCGGACGCGCCGAGCATCTACGACATCCCGAAGGTGCTGCACCGCGAGGGCCTCGACGCGTACGTGGTGCGCCGGCTCGGCCTCTCCTTCCGCGACGTCGACTGGACCAGCTGGGACGACCTGCTGGACCGGGTGCACCAGCCCCGGCACACCGTCACCGTCGCCGTGGTCGGCAAGTACGTCGACCTGCCCGACGCGTACCTGTCGGTGAGCGAGGCGATCCGGGCCGCCGGCTTCGGCCACCGGGCCCGGGTGCAGCTGCGCTGGGTGCCCAGCGACGAGTGCGTCACCCCGTCCGGCGCGGCGGCCGCCCTGGCCGGCGTGGACGGCATCGTCATCCCGGGCGGCTTCGGGGTGCGCGGCATCGAGGGCAAGATCGGCACCGCCCGGTACGCCCGGGAGAACGGCATCCCGCTGCTCGGCCTCTGCCTCGGTCTGCAGTGCATGACCATCGACGTGGCCCGGCACCTGGCCGGCCTGGAGGGCGCCAACTCGCTGGAGTTCGACGAGGAGGCCGCGCACCCGGTCATCGCCACCATGGCCGACCAGGAGGACATCGTGGCCGGCCGGGGCGACCTGGGCGGCACCATGCGGCTGGGGGCGTACCCGGCGGCGCTCGCCGAGGGCTCGCTGGTCGCCGACGCGTACGGCAGCACGGAGGTCAGCGAGCGGCACCGGCACCGGTACGAGGTGAACAACGCCTACCGCGACGCGCTGACCAAGGCGGGCCTGCACATCTCCGGCACCTCGCCCGACGGGCGGCTGGTCGAGTTCGTCGAGCTGGACCGGGGCCTGCACCCGTTCTTCGTCGCCACCCAGGCGCACCCGGAGCTGAAGAGCCGGCCGACCCGGCCGCACCCGCTGTTCGCCTCCTTCGTGAAGGCGGCGGTCACCTACTCGGAGGCCGACCAGCTCCCGGTCGACCTGGACGCCGCCGAGAGCGCGGCGGCGAAGAACGCCGCCCGCAACGGCGGCGCCGCCGCGAAGGCGACGTCGGCCTCGTGAGCGATCGTGGCACCGGGCGCGACGGCGGCGTGAGTGCCGTCGAGCACCGCTACGAGGTGCGTTCCCGCACCGAACGCTACCGCGGCAGGATCTTCGACGTGGTCAGCGAGGAGGTGACCATGCCGGGCGGCGGGACGGGGGTCCGCGACTTCGTCCGGCACGTCGGCGCGGTCGCCGTGGTGGCGCTCGACGCGGCCGGTCAGGTGGTGCTGATCCGCCAGTACCGGCACCCGGTCGGGCGGCACCTGTGGGAGTTGCCCGCCGGGCTGACCGACGTCTCCGGCGAGGACCTGGCCGCCGCCGCGGTTCGGGAACTGGCCGAGGAGGTGGACCTGACCGCCGGGCGGATCGACGTCCTGGTGGACCTGCACAGCTCGCCGGGCTTCACCAACGAGCTGGTCCGGGTCTTCCTGGCCCGGGACCTGGCCGACGTGCCGGCGGAGCAGCGGCACGAGCGCCGCGAGGAGGAGGCCGACCTCCAGGTCGTCCGCATCGACCTGGACGAGGCGGTCGGCATGGTCCTCGCCGGCGAGATCACCAACGCCTCCTGCGTGACCGGGCTGCTCGCCGCCGCCCGGGCCCGCGACACCGGCTACTCGGCGCTGCGCCGGGCCGACGCGCCCCTGCCGGGCTGAACCGGGGCAGAGAACGTGAAGGGGCCGTGCGGTACGTCCGCACGGCCCCTTTCGTCATTCCGGATGGGTCAGTCGCGCAGCGGCCGGCCCTGCCCGTCGACGCCACCGTTGATCAGGATCAGGATGCCGTCGATGAAGCCCCAGAGGCCGCCGATGCCGCACGTCACGAGCGACACGATGAGCTGGATCACGCCCGTCTTGGTGTCGCCCATGTAGAAACGGCCGATGCCGAAGGTGCCGAGCACGATCTGCAGGACGCCCGCGACGACCTTGCTCTTGTCGGAGACACCCGACGGGTACCCGGGCTGGTTGGGGAAGCCGGGCTGGTAAGGAGGTGTGGTCATGAGGCGACACCCTAGTGATCCACTCGTCTCCTGTCCGCAGCGGCACCCAAAGAGTGGGACGATAATGGATGAACACTGTCCTGACGGCTGAGGTGCGGGTCCCACCGCCGGCCCGGTTCACGCCTGACACATCGTCAGCGGGTGCGGGCACCGGATGTCACTGTGCTGCCTCTTCGGGGGCGGCGACGCGCCTAGACTGCCGCCGGCGGGACCGGTGGACCGCGGCGGCAAAGGGGCCGTCGTGGCACCGCGCAGTCGGGGGAGCGCAGCCCCGAAGAGAGGTGTCTGCATCGTGAAGGTCGGAATCCCACGCGAGGTCAAGAACCACGAGTACCGCGTGGCGATCACGCCGGCGGGCGTCAACGAGTTCGTCCGCAGCGGTCACCAGGTCTTCGTCGAGTCCGGCGCCGGCGTCGGGTCCAGCATCGGCGACGACGAGTTCGCCGCCGCCGGGGCCAAGATCCTGGCCACCGCCGACGAGGTGTGGGAGACCGCCGAGCTGGTGCTCAAGGTCAAGGAGCCGATCGCCGAGGAGTACCACCGGATGCGCGAGGGGCAGGTGCTCTTCACCTACCTGCACCTGGCCGCCTCGAAGGCCTGCACGGACGCGCTGGTCGACCGCAAGGTCACCGGCATCGCGTACGAGACCGTCGAGCTGCCCGACCGGTCGCTGCCGCTGCTCGCGCCGATGTCCGAGGTGGCCGGTCGCCTCGCCCCGCAGGTGGGCGCCTACCACCTCCAGCGGCAGGGCGGCGGGCGCGGCATCCTGATGGGCGGCGTCTCCGGCGTCTACGCCGCGAAGACGGTGGTCATCGGCGCCGGTGTCTCCGGCATGAACGCCGCCGCGATCGCGCTCGGCCTGCAGGCCGAGGTGCTGCTGCTCGACAAGAACGTGGCCCGGCTGCGTCAGGCCGACGCCATCTACCGCGGCCACCTGCAGACGGTCGCCTCCAACGCGTACGAGATCGAGCGGGCCGTGCTGGACGCGGACCTGGTCATCGGCGCGGTGCTGGTGCCCGGCGCGAAGGCCCCGACCCTGATCTCCAACGAGCTGGTCTCCCGGATGAAGCCGGGCAGCGTGCTGGTCGACATCTCCATCGACCAGGGCGGCTGCTTCGAGGACTCGCGTCCCACCACCCACGCCGAGCCGACCTACCAGGTGCACGACTCGATCTTCTACTGCGTGGCGAACATGCCGGGCGCGGTGCCGCACACCAGCACCTACGCGCTGACCAACGTCACCCTGCCGTACGCGTTGGAGCTGGCCAACCACGGCTGGCGCGAGGCGCTGCGTCGCGACCCGGCGCTGGCGCTGGGCCTGAACACCCACGACGGGCAGGTCACCTACGGCCCGGTCGCCGAGGCGCACGGCATGGCGACCCTCGCGCTGGCCGACGCGCTGGCCTGAGGGGTGGCGGGCTGACCGGCACACCGGACGGGGCCGGCGCGGGCGTGGAGCCCGCGCCGGCCCTGCGTCGTGCCGTGCGCGGCTACCTCGACCACCTCACCGTCGAACGGGGACTGTCGGCGAACACGCTCTCGTCGTACCGCCGGGACCTGGAGCGCTACCTGGCCACCCTGGCGGCGGCCGGCGTGCCGGACCTGGCCGCCGTCGGCCCGGGGCAGGTGGAGGCGCACCTGGCCCGGCTGCGCGCCGGCGACGAGGAGCATCCGCCGCTCGCGGTCTCCTCCGCCGCGCGGGCGGCCAGCGCGGTGCGCGGCCTGCACCGGTTCGCGCTGCGCGAGGGGCTGGCCGGCGCCGACCCGAGCCGGGACGTCCGCCCGCCCACGCCGCCACGCCGGCTGCCCCGCGCGCTGCCGGTCGACGCCGTGGTGCGGCTGCTGGAGACCGCCGGGTCGGTGACCGCCGCCGGCGACCAGGCGCCGCTCGCGCTGCGCGACCGGGCGCTGCTGGAGTTCCTGTACGGCACCGGGGCGCGGATCTCCGAGGCGGTCGGCGCCGCCGTGGACGACCTGGACGTCGACGAGGGCACCGTGCTGCTGCGCGGCAAGGGCGGCCGCACCCGGCTCGTCCCGATCGGGGGGTACGCCGTCGAGGCGGTGCGGGCCTGGCTGGTGCGGGCCCGGCCCGGGCTCGCCGCCGCCGGCCGGGGCACCCCGGCGGTCTTCCTCAACGCCCGCGGCGGCGCGCTGACCCGGCAGGGCGCATGGACGATCCTGCGTCGCGCCGCCGAGCGGGCCGGGCTGCCGGTGGACGGCCCGGAGGCGGTCTCCCCGCACACCCTGCGCCACTCCTACGCCACTCACCTGCTCGACGGCGGCGCGGACGTGCGGGTGGTGCAGGAGCTGCTCGGCCACGCCTCGGTGACCACCACCCAGGTCTACACCCTGGTCACGGTCGAGCGGCTGCGCGAGGTGTACGCCACCGCCCATCCCCGGGCACGGGGTTGACCCCGCCCGGCCCTCCGCCCGGCCCTCCGCCCGGGCGGAGGGTCGACCGCCGGGGGCGGCCGGAGGCCGGTCCGCTCCGGTGGCCGCCGGCCGGTTCGCGCGGCGCGACGGCGCCCGGGGCGGTGCGCGGTGGACGCCGCCGACGGCTGGCCTGGTCGGCGGGGCGGCGACACGCCGAGCGGGTGCGACCGGGCCGCCGGGCGGTGGCGTACAGTCGGCATCGGCGCGGACCTCCTGGGGCGATGGTGATGCGGACCGGGGTGCGCAGCGGCGCCGCGAAGGACGTCGGACGGCTCCGACGCCGGGTGGTCGTCGGGAGGGGGCAACGAGCACATGGCTGGCAACGGTGACCGTGCCGAGACCTGGACGTCGGAGCTCCGCGAGCAGCAGGCCACGCTCGGGGCGGATCTCGGTCCGGCGGATCCGGCGGCATACACGATGCGTAAGCCGATTCCCGAGCCGATGCCGACCGACCGGCACGGCCCGGCCCGGATCATCGCGATGGCCAACCAGAAGGGTGGCGTGGGCAAGACCACCACGACCATCAACCTGGGCGCCGCGCTGGCCGAGTACGGCCGCAAGGTGCTGCTTGTCGACTTCGACCCGCAGGGCGCCCTCTCGGTCGGGCTGGGGGTCAACCCGCACAACCTCGACCTGTCGGTCTACAACCTGCTCATGCAGGACGACGTCACCGCCGAGGACGTCCTGATCAAGACCGACGTGGCGGGGCTGCACCTGCTGCCGGCCAACATCGACCTCTCCGCGGCCGAGATCCAGCTGGTCAACGAGGTCGCCCGGGAGATGGCCCTGGCCCGCGTGCTCCGCTCGGTCCGCAAGGAGTACGACTACATCCTGATCGACTGCCAGCCCTCGCTGGGCCTGCTGGCGATCAACGCGCTGACCGTGGCGCACGGCGTGCTCATCCCGCTGGAGTGCGAGTTCTTCAGCCTGCGCGGGGTGGCCCTGCTGCTCGACACCATCGACAAGGTGCGCGAGCGGCTCAACTTCGACCTGGAGCTCGAGGGCATCCTCGCGACCATGTACGACAGCCGCACCACCCACTGCCGGCAGGTGCTCCAGCGGGTGGTGGAGGCGTTCGGCGACAAGGTCTACCAGACGGTGATCACCAAGACCGTCAAGTTCCCCGAGTCCACCGTCGCCGGTGCCCCGATCACCACGCTCGACCCGGCCTCGTCCGGTGCCCGCAACTACCGCCAGCTGGCCCGCGAGGTGATCGCCGCCCAGGCCGAGCGGTAGACCGGGATGCACCTTCGCGCCGAGCCGGCCGGGGCGTGGACTACGGTCTTCCGGTGACCGCGCCACCCCTCGACCCTCCGACGACGCCGGAGCAGCCGCCCGTCCGGGCCGCCGAGGCCGTCGCCGAGGTGCCGACGGACCCGGCCGGCGTGCCCGAGGCGGCGGAGAGCGCCGGGTTCACCGTCCGGCTGGCGAACTTCACCGGCCCGTTCGACCTGCTGCTCCAGCTCATCGGCAAGCACAAGCTCGACGTGACCGAGGTGGCGCTGCACCGGGTCACCGACGAGTTCATCGCCTACATCCGCGCGATGGGCGACCGGTGGGACCTGGACGAGGCCAGCGAGTTCCTGCTCATCGCCGCGACGCTGCTCGACCTGAAGGCGGCCCGGCTGCTGCCCGCCGCCGAGGTCGAGGACGAGGAGGACCTCGCGCTGCTGGAGGCGCGGGACCTGCTCTTCGCCCGGCTGTTGCAGTACAAGGCGTACAAGGAGGCGGCGGCCCACATCGCCGCGCTGGAGGAGGTCGGCGGCCGGCGCTACCCGCGCGCGGTCACGCTGGAGGCCCGGTACGCCGACGCGCTGCCCGACCTGGTGCTCGGCATCGGACCGGAGCGGCTGCTGAAGCTGGCGGTCAGGGCGATGACCCCGAAGCCGGTGCCCGAGGTCTCCATCGCCCACGTGCACATGGTCCGGGTCAGCGTCCGGGAGCACGCGGGCATCCTCACCGAACGGCTGCGCCGGGCCGGCACGGCCACCTTCTCGCTGCTCTGCGCCGACTGCGAGGCCACCCTGGAGGTGGTGGCCCGGTTCCTGGCCCTGCTGGAGCTCTACCGGGAGGGCCTGGTCGCCTTCGTGCAGGAACAGGCCCTGGAGGAGCTGACCGTACGCTGGACCGGCCCCGCCGAGGGCGGCCCCGACCTGCACGTCGACGAGTACGCCGGCACCCCGCCCGAGCCCGCCGAGCCCGCCGAGGCGGCCGGGGGACCGGACGGGAATTAGACAGGAGCAGAGGGATGAGCAGCGACGAGCGCCGGGACTCCCTGGCCGACCAGGCGGCCGCCTGGGTGCCCCCCTGGCAGCGCCCCACGGCCCCCTCCGCCACGTCAGACGCCGAGGTCCTTGGCGAGTCCCCGCCCGCGGCGGCCCAGGAGCCGGTGCCGTCGGAGCCCTCGAACCCGCCGGAGCCCGCGGAGTCGCCGGCGCCGCAGGCGCTGCCGGAGCCGCCGCGGGTGCCGGAGCCCGCCAGGCTCCCCGAGGGGCCCGGGGCGCCCGCGGGCGCCGAGCCGGCGCCGCCGGGGGAGAGCGTGCCGGAGAGGGCGTCCCGAACCCGACGGCGGGCGGCACCGGCACCCGAGCCGCCGCCCGAACTCGACGACGCGGAGCTGCGCGGGGCGCTGGAGGCGATCCTGCTGGTGGTGGACGAGCCGGTCAGCGAGCTGGTCCTCGCCCAGGTGCTGGAGCAGCCCGCCGAGCGGATCGGGCCGATGCTGGACGAGATCGCCGCGGGCTACACGGCCGCCGGACACGGCTTCGAGCTGCGCCGGGCCGCGGGTGGCTGGCGTCTCTACACCCGGCCGGAATACGCCACCCACGTGGAACGGTTCGTACTGGACGGGCAGTCCGTGCGGCTGACCCAGGCCGCGCTGGAGACACTGGCCGTGGTCGCCTACAAGCAGCCCGTGACCCGGTCGCGGATCTCCGCCATCCGGGGTGTCAACTGCGACGGGGTGATCCGTACCCTGGTCTCCCGCGGGTTGGTCGAGGAGTGCGGCACCGAACCGGACAGCGGGGCGTTCCTCTACCGGACCACCACGATGTTCCTGGAGAAGCTCGGGCTGAACAGCGTCGACGACCTCCCGCCGCTGGCCCCGTTCCTTCCCGACGACGTAGAAGAGCTTGCCGATGCCACGCGATGACCGCACGCCCCGCCCCGACGCGCCCGCCTTCGAGGGGGCCGAGCGCCTGCAAAAGGTGCTGGCCGCCGCCGGCGTGGGCTCCCGGCGCGCCTGCGAGGACCTGATCTTCCGCCGCCGGGTCACCGTCGACGGCCGGGTCGCCCAGCTCGGCGACAAGGTCGACCCCGCCACGGCCGTGATCCACGTCGACGGCGAACGCCTCGTCGCCGACACCCGACTGGTCTACCTGGCCATGAACAAGCCCCGCGGGGTCGTCTCCACGATGGCCGACGAGAAGGGCCGCACGGCGCTCGCCGACTTCCTCGGCAACCGGGTGGAGCAGCGGGTCTACCACGTCGGGCGGCTCGACGCCGACAGCGAGGGCCTGCTGCTGCTCACCAACGACGGCACCCTCGCGCACAAGCTGATGCACCCGTCGTACGGGGTGCAGAAGACGTACCTCTGCGAGGTGTCCGGGCCGATCCCGCGCAACCTCGGCAAGCGGCTGATGGCCGGCGTGGAGCTCGAGGACGGGCCCGCGAAGGTCGACTCCTTCCGGGTGGTGGACACGCTGGGACGGACCGCCCAGGTGGAGCTGAGCCTGCACGAGGGGCGCAAGCACATCGTCCGCCGCCTGCTCGGCGAGGCGGGCCATCCGGTGAGCCGGCTGGTGCGTACCGCGATCGGGCCGATCCGGCTGGGCGACCTGCGCGCCGGGCGGACGCGGCGGCTGACCAACGCGGAGGTCGCCGCCCTGTTCAAGGCCGTGGGTGACTGACCCCCGAGTTCGGGGTACGGCTGCCGGTAGGCTCCCTGGCGGCCCGGCGCCGGCGGCGCCCGTCGGACGGCGCGACGCCGGGCATCATTGAGAACGTTTGGACAACCGCTCGCGGCACATCCGGTGTTTCGTGAGGTACGGGCTGAGGAGGACGACGGTGGAGGAAAACGAACGGGCCGGGCGATGCGTGGTCGCTGTGGACGGGCCGTCCGGTTCGGGTAAGTCCACCGTCTCCCGGCGGCTCGCCGTCGGCATCGGTGCCCGCTATCTCGACACCGGCGCCATGTACCGCGCCATCACCTGGGCGGTGCTGCGCTCGGGGGTCGACCTGACCGACGCCGAGTCGGTGGCCAAGGTCGCCGGCGAGGTGGACCTGCGCATCGGCACCGACCCCCAGGGGTACGGCGTGACCGCCGACGGCGTGAACGTCGACGCCGAGATCCGCGGGCCGGAGGTGACCGGGGCGGTCTCCGCCGTGGCCGCCGTGCCGGCGGTGCGCGCGCTGCTGGTCACCCGGCAGCAGGAGATGATCGCCAACGCCGGCCGGATCGTGGTCGAGGGCCGCGACATCGGGTCCGTGGTGGCCCCGGACGCCGACCTGAAGGTCTACCTCACCGCCTCCGAGGCGGCCCGGGCCGCCCGGCGCAGCGCCGAGGACGCCACCGACGTGGCGGCGACGGCGGCCGATCTGGCCCGGCGGGACCGGCTCGACTCGACGCGCAAGGCCGACCCGCTGACCCGGGCCGCCGACGCCGTGGTGCTGGACACCACCGAGTTGGGCATCGACGAGGTCGTCGGGCGCCTGCGCGACCTGCTGACCGATCGGGGAGTGGCATGACCGACACCGACGGGTGGATCGAGCTGCGGGAATCGGACGTCGACACCGAGGAGCCGACCGGTCCGCAGCCAGTCGTGGCCGTGGTCGGCCGCCCCAACGTGGGCAAGTCGACCCTGGTCAACCGGATCATCGGCCGCCGCCAGGCGGTCGTCGAGGACGTCCCCGGGGTCACCCGGGACCGGGTGCCGTACGACGCGCAGTGGGCCGGCCGGCAGTTCACCGTGGTGGACACCGGCGGGTGGGAGCCCGACGCCAAGGACCGGGCTGCCGCGATCGCGGCGCAGGCCGAGACGGCGGTCGCCACCGCCGACGTGGTGCTGTTCGTGGTCGACGCGATGGTCGGCTCGACGGACGTCGACGAGGCGGCCGTACGGATGCTGCGCCGCAGCGCCAAGCCGGTGATCCTGGTCGCGAACAAGGCCGACAACACCGCCATCGAGATGGAGGCGACCTCGCTGTGGTCGCTGGGCCTGGGTGAGCCGTACCCGGTGTCGGCGCTGCACGGGCGTGGTTCCGGCGACCTGCTCGACGCCATCATGGACGCGCTGCCGGAGGCCCCGAAGATCGTCGAGAACCGTCCGCGCGGCCCGCGCCGGGTGGCGCTCGTCGGCCGGCCCAACGTCGGCAAGTCCAGCCTGCTCAACCGCTTCTCGGGCGAGGAGCGGGCGGTCGTCGACTCGGTCGCCGGCACCACCGTGGACCCGGTCGACAGCCTGGTCGAGATCGGTGGGGAGACCTGGCAGCTGGTCGACACGGCGGGCCTGCGCAAGCGGGTCGGCAAGGCCAGCGGCACCGAGTACTACGCCAGCCTGCGGACCGCCTCGGCGATCGAGGCCGCCGAGGTCGCCGTGGTGCTGCTGGACTCCAGCGAGCCGATCAGCGAGCAGGACCAGCGGATCCTGTCCATGGTCACCGAGACCGGCCGGGCGCTGGTGATCGCCTTCAACAAGTGGGACCTGGTCGACGCCGACCGCCGGTACTACCTGGACAAGGAGATCGAGCGCGAGCTGCGCCGTATCCCGTGGGCGATCCGGCTCAACCTGTCGGCGCAGACCGGCCGGGCGGTCGACAAGCTCGCGCCGGCGCTGCGCAAGGCACTGGCCAGCTGGGAGACCCGCGTACCGACCGCGCAACTCAACTCGTGGCTGACCGCGCTGGTGCAGGCGACCCCGCACCCGGTGCGGGGCGGGCGGGCGCCGAAGATCCTCTTCGCCACCCAGGCGGGCGTGGCGCCGCCGCGCTTCGTGCTGTTCACCACCGCGCCGCTGGACGCCGGATACCAGCGGTTCGTCGAGCGCAAGCTGCGCGAGGAGTTCGGCTTCGAGGGCAGTCCGATCGAGATCTCCGTACGCCCCCGCAAGAAGCTCGGCCCCGGCGGCCGGGGCAAGGCGCACGGCTGATCCACCGGACCTGAGAGCCGGGTGGGAGTACCTCCCACCCGGCTCTTCGCTGCCCACCAACTCCCCTATCCTCCTAGGACGCTTTAGGGGAGGTGGGCGAGGCGACGCATTCCGGTCCGGGAGGGGGCAGTGCGGACGGCGCGAAGATCCTGCGCTAAGCTGTACCGGCTGTCGCGAGGAGATTCGCGCGGGAGCATCGGGACGTGGCGCAGCTTGGTAGCGCACTTGACTGGGGGTCAAGGGGTCGTCGGTTCGAATCCGGCCGTCCCGACTGGTATTCACCAGCGGATATACAAGATCATATGTGATCTTGCGGTAACGCTGGCGGTAACGGAGATCGCTTAACGTGGGCTGCATCCCTCGATCCCGTTACTGCGGAGGTGCAGCCCCGTGGCTGTCTACAGCTACCGCCTCGCCAACGGCCAGGCCCGCTGGTTCTTCATCATCGACCTCCCGCCCGACACCAACGGGCGCCGCCGCCAGCACAAGCGGCAGGGGTTCCCCAACCAGTCCGCTGCCCTGAAGGCGGAGGAACAGGCACGCGCCGCGTACGGCGGAGCGGACCTCGGCGCGGACGGCAGCGTCGCCGCGGAGCTGGAGAGCTGGCTCAACGAGCGCGAGCTGGACGTCCAGGAGACGACCCTCAGCAACTACCGGGACGTCATCCGCTGCTACGTGGTTCCGCACATCGGCGGTCGGCAGCTCTACGCTCTCGACAAGCGTGTCCTTCATGACCTCTACAAGAAGCTGCTGAAGTGCGGCGGCAAGAATGGTGGGCCGCTGTCGCCGACCACCGTCCGCATCGTGCACCGGATCCTGATGAAGGCGCTGGGCGACCTCGGGGTCAACGTCGAGGGCGTGCGGCAGCCCCGGCAGGTCGAGCGGGAGACGATGGGGCGCAAGGGCGTCTGGACGCCGGCGCAGTCGGCGAAGTTCCTCAAGCACCACGCCGACCACCGACTGCGCGCCGCATGGGTGCTGGCGATCGTCGTCGGTGCCAGGCGAGGGGAGCTGGCCGGCCTCAAGTGGCCGCGCGTCGATCTCGACCGGGGCGTGCTGTTGCTGCACTGGCAACGCACCACGACCAGCAACGGGGTGGTGGAGAAGGCACCCAAGGGCAAGAGCAAGCGGGCGGTAGCGCTCGGGCCTGCCCTGGTAGCGGAGCTGCGCGCCCACCGGGAGCGCCAGGATCTGGAGAAGGCAGACGCTGGCGTCCTGTATCACGACGGTGGTTACCTGTTCTGTCGCGAGGACGGGGAGCCGTACTACCCGAAGTACTTCACCGACCAGTGGGCAAAGGCGTGCGCTGATGCTGGCGTTCCGGTGATCGCGCTGCACGACGCGCGGCACACCTCCGCTACCACCGGTGCTGACGCCGGTGTTCCGGAGCACGTAATGCAGCGGCGGCTTGGTCACGCTGACAGCCGGACGACGCGTGAGGTCTACACCCACGTGCTGCCGGAGAGCGAGCGCAAGGCCGCGGAGCTCATGGAGGCAGTACTCGGCGACGCAGCGACCTGGTCGCCGCGGAATAGCTAGACCGAAGACGCTGGGTCACGCCCGACTGCAGTACTTCTGGCTGCGGAGGTTTCCGGTGAGGGAGCCCGATGTCCAGACCGTCAGCTCGGGCATCGGCACGGTAGCCAGCGGCTGTGGCCGTTGCCGTTACCCGTGGCGGTTGCTCTCACTCGGCAACGCGCCGAGTAACCGGGTGATCGCATCGTGAGGACTGACGCCGGTATCGGCGTGCTCACGACCTCAGGGGAGGGCGGCGGACGATGTCAACGACCACAACTGGCGGACGCAAGCCGAGCCAGGCGCTGGACCAGGTCTGGACGATCGAGGCGGTGCGGGAGCTCGGCGTCACCACCGACGTGGAGACCGCTGGAGCGATCCTGGGAATCGGGCGCACCAAGGCCTACGAGCTGGCCAGGACCAACGAATTCCCGGTACGCCTTCTGCGCGTCGGCAGGCGGTACCTCGTGCCCGTACCGGCGATCCTCAAGCTGCTTGCCATCGAGTAGCCGACCTGCCGCTAGCCAGGCTCAGAACCTGAGACAGGTAAGCCCGGGACCGACCGGGCTGGTGCGCCGACAAAACAAAAGGACCGACGGCGCGCACGGTGTGAGCCGGCGCGCCGTCGGTCAGCCGTGTGAGTCGTTACGGTCCAGAGCGTTGGGACAGCGCCAATGAACTCCTGCAGCTCGGTGCGCCCGATCGATCAGCGGGGCCAGGCTGCGAAGCGTCGCCGTAGCTGTACCACGTCGGCGCGAGTGAGCTGGTACGGCACGAATGCCTCGTCGGGCATCCTGTCCAGGCGCCGACCCACCACTGGAACGTCCTCTGCCTCAAGTCCGGGATCAACTCGGCGGGCCATGGCCAGCAGCTGGGCCGGCGTGTACTGGTCAAGCACTGCGGCCACATCGACGTAGTCACGCTCGCGGGCGCGTCCCACGAGCGCGGTGACTTTCCAGGCGAGCAGGTCGGCCAGGTCCATGACCGGGCCGACATCCATCACCACCGGAGCATGGAGTCGCGCCTGACAGGACAGGCTCAGCCGGACCACCTTGTTGCCCCGTTGGATCTCCCATTCCATCATGTGGTCGTCAAAGCCGTAGATCACTGCCGACAGCTCGCTGTCGTCGGCGACCCGTGATACCTGAAAACCAGCTTCGAGCAGCGCCGTCTCCACGGCCTCGGTCGCTGCGGCGACTCCGTCGGCGCGGTCGGTGAAGGCGTCGACATCCTCGGTCGGCCGGTCGACGACTCCGTGCAGGAGCAAGGCCAGTCCACCGCCGAGGGCAAATCCGTGCTGCTTGGCTACGGAGAGCGCAACCCGCGCGACCTCGACGTGCTCTGGGTCAGGGTGAGGCATCAGGCTGCGGCCGAAACCTGGCGCAGCACCGCATGCCGGTCCTCCCACGCGTGGCGCACACCCCGCGGCAGGTAGAGGTCGTTCCATACCCGGATCAGGGTCGGACCGTCGAGCCAGGCGCAGAGTTCATCAACCCGCACCGCCTCGGTCAGCACGATCTCGTACAGGGCGTTGCGCGCCCATTCCTGGTCCAGGTTGACGCGGCGGTCTGGCCGCCAGAGCAGCCGGTGTGGCAGCTCCACGACACCACTGGTCGGTCCGTGCAGGGCGGCAAGATCGTCTACGACCACGGCGGATCGGCCCGGCCGGGCTAGATACCGCCGGGCGGAACAGGTCGAATTGGCGCCCATGCGTCGAGGGTAGCGCCTCGAACGGGTAAAGGCGGGATGCTGCCGATGCCAACCGGGACGCCCATCAACGGCGGTCGGTCATTGGCTCGACCTCGGCTCGTTGGCATCGCGACCGCCGCCACGGCGCCGACTCGCTAATCATGGCCGCGCAGCCTCTGCTACAGGGGCAGCGAGGGGCAGGTCAGCCAGCGCTGCTACGGCCCGCCGCAAACTGCCGCACGTCAGCGCTGCCGTGGCACCGCGACCGTTTGATCAGCGCGGCGCCCGTGTCGCCGGGCATGGTCTCGTGCGATCAGGACCACGTGACCTTCCCGCCACGGCTGCGCTGTCCGGTCGGGCTGGACATGGCCAACCACCACCCTGCCGGGTGTGCTCGACCGCGCCTGGTCGAGATTGGCGGCCAATGGCCATATCTTGCTCCCTGTCGCGGGCGAGACAGCTCAAGCTGTATGTCAACGGCGTGCCGGAGGCGATCCGCACCAACACCACTGGTTGGCACGGCGGCTCGGCCTTCCACATCGGGCGAGCGATCGGCGGCAACCACACCGCCGGAACCATCGACCGGATCCGAATCTGGGCCGGCGCGAGATCAGATGCGGAGATCTCCGCCCTATCGCAGGAGTCATGACTCGACGGTGGCCCGGTGCCGAGGTGAGTACCGGGCCACCGTCAACCCTTCACGCCGTGCAGCCGCTCGCTGAGCTCCCATCAGTCGAACTCCAGATCTCTAACGCTGACGAGATGAGATAGCCCTCTGGGCTATCTCATCAGGCGTCGATCAGTCCACCAACGCCACGCGCACCGCGAGGCGTCGGCCCATCCACCGATTACAGAAAGAGCAAGGATGACTTCGTCTAGATCCGGCCGACCGATACGCCGGAGGTGGCCCAGTGCCCTCCACCGCAGGGGACAACGGATTTTCGCCGCTGGCCTGATAGCGGTTATGGCCGCCACGCTGGGCGGCCAGGTGCCCGCGCAGGCGCAACAACCCGCGCAGGCCGAGCCTTTGAAGGCGCAGCGCTACGAGTCCGTGCCTGTCGCACCGGTGAAGGCCACCGGGCTCCCACCGCGACAGTCTGAAGCGGCGAAGAAGCTCACGCGCCCGGCGCCGAAGTGGCCGACCGCAGGCGCGGCCGAAGTGAGCCTGCCGAAGCCGTCGGCTACGGGTACGCGAACGACGGCAGCTGCCGCCACGGCCGTACGAGTTGGCTCGCTGCCGGTCACGGTACGCCCGCTGACGTCGGCCGCCTCCGGTCCGTCGAAGCTTCGGGTCGAGCTGCTGCCGAGGGCCACGGCCGAGGCAGCGGGTGTGCGCGGCGGTCTGCTCATGCGGGTAGGCCGTACAGACGGCGTGCCCTCCGCGGGGCCGGTCGAGATGTCGGTGGACTACGCTGGCTTCGCGACGGCCTACGGCGGGGACTGGTCATCCCGACTGCAGTTGGTGCGGGTGCCGGACTGCGCCCTGACGAAGCCGGACACGTCCGGCTGTGCTCCCATGCCGCTGAGATCGCGCAATGGCGCGCGCACGCAGACAGTGTCTGCCGAGCTGTCAGTGCCGTCAGCGGGACCGGCCGTTTCTGCTTCGGATGCCAGGCGTTTCGGTGTGACGAGCACGGCGGCCACTGCGGGCACGCTGGTTGCACTGATGGCGGGGCCGTCGGGTGGGGCGGGTAGTTTTGCCGCGTCGAGTTTGGCGCCATCCGCGTCGTGGAGTCACGGCGGTTCCACCGGTGCGTTCCAATGGTCGTACCCGATGCGGACCCCGCCGGGGCCCGGCGGCCCTGCACCGGGTGTGAGCCTGGGCTACTCGTCGCAGGCGGTCGACGGCCGGCATGCGGCCAGCAACAACCAGCCCGGGCCGATCGGTGAGGGGTTCGACTATTCCCCGGGCTTCATCGAGCGGCAGTACAAGTCCTGTGCGGACGACATGGACAGTGCCGGGGCCAACAACACCGCCAAGACCGGTGACCTGTGCTGGGGGCCGGACAACGCGGTGGTCTCCCTCGGCGGCAGCGCCGTCGAACTGCTCAAGGGCAGTGACGGCAAGTGGCATCCGCGTAAGGCGAACGGGTGGAAGGTCGAGCGACTGACCACCCCGGCCTACGCCAACGGCGACAACGACGACGAGTACTGGAAGGTCACCACGGCCGACGGTACGCAGTACTGGTTTGGCCGGCACCAGTTGCCGGGCTGGTCTTCGGGCCGGCCGACGACGAATTCGGTGCTGACCGTTCCCGTCTTCGGCAATAACCCGGGCGAGCCGTGCTACCAGTCGACGTTCGCCGCGTCCGACTGCGGCGGTAAGCGGCAGGCATGGCGGTGGAATCTGGACTACGTCCAGGACGTGCACGGCAACACCATGTCGTTCTGGTGGACCAAGGAAACTAATTATTACGCCAAGAACAAGGTGTCCACGACCCCGGTCGTCTACGATCGGGCCGCCTACCTGACGCGTATCGATTACGGCACTGACAGCCGGGACGGCACCGAGTACGCGGCGACGAGCCCGTACGTGCAGAACGCGCCGATGCGGATCGACTTCACCAACGTCGACCGGTGTCTGAGTAACTGCACCACGAAGGACGAGACGACCTGGCCGGACACCCCGTGGGACCAGGAATGCACGGCCAGCACCAACCCGTGTCTGAACGGATCGCCGACGTTCTGGTCGGCGAAGCGGCTGACGGTGGTCACCACCAAGGTCTTCAAGGGAACCGCCTACCAGAACGCGGACTCGTGGACGCTGCGGCAGAGCTTCCCCGACCCGGGCGATGGCACCCGGGCCGGATTGTGGCTTGACGGCATCACCCACCGTGGCCTGAACGGGGCGACCCTCGCTACGCCGGAGGTGACCTTCGAGGGCGTGCAGATGCACAACCGCGTCGACGCCCCCGGCAGCGACTGGGCGTTGGCGATGAACTGGCGCCGGGTCAACTCCATCAAGCTTGAAACCGGTGGAGAGATCTACGTGACCTACACCGGCCGGCAGTGCGCCAAGAGCGGCACCATGCCGGTCGGCTCAGCGTTGGACAGCAACTCACTGCGCTGTTACCCCGTCAGATGGACCCCGCCGACCTACACCACCCCCATCACCGACTACTTCCACAAGTACGTCGTCACCGAGGTCCAGCAGATCGACCACACCGGCGGTGCCCGCCCGCTACGTACCGCCTACGAGTACAAGAACCCGGACAACCTGCCGCTGTGGCACCACGACGAGGACAACGGCCTCGCCCCGGCCAACCGTAAGACGTGGGGGCAGTGGCGCGGCTACCCGACGGTCGTCACCTACGTCGGTGAGGGCGCCGCACGTACCAAGACCGAAACCCTCTACTTCCGCGGCATGTACGGCGACAAGCTCTCCGGCGGCGGCACCCGCACCAGCACGGTGCAAGGCCTCGAAGGCGGCGCGGTCAACGACTACGACCACTTCGCGGGCACCCCTCGGGAACAGATCACCTGGCTCGGCTCGCAGGTCCTGTCTGCCACGGTCAACGACATGTGGCGCTCCGACCCACCGAGCGCCACCCGATCCGGCACCCCCACCGCCGAAGCCCGCTACGCGCGGGTGAAGACGGTCAAGACCCGCACCGCCGTCGGCAACGGCTTCCGGCGTACCACGACCAGCACCGCCTACGACGGCTACGGCATGCCGACCAGCGTCGACAACGGCGGCGACGACAACAAGACCGGCGACGAAAGCTGCGTCAAGACCGAATACGCGCGCAACACCACCGGCACCAACTGGCTGCTGACACCCGTCAAGCGCACCCACGGCTGGACGAACACCTGCGCGACCACACCCACGCAGGAAAACCAGATCACCGCCGACACGCGATTCTCCTTCGACGGCCTGGCCTACGGGGACACGCCGACCGCGGGCAAACTCACCAAATCGGAGAAGCTCACCGGCTTCACCGGCGGTACCCGCAGCTATCAGACAGTCTCCACCGCCGTCTACGACCCGCACGGGCGGGTGAAGGAAGCCACTGACATCGCGGGGCAGGTCACGAAGACGACCTACACCCCGCTTACGGGCGGACCGGTGACGAAGGTGGTCACCACCAACCCGCTGCAGTGGACCAACATCGTCGACCTCGACCCCGTCCTTGGCCTGCCGCTCAAGGTCACCGATCCGAATAGCCGCGTCACCGATTACAGCTACGACGCGCTCGGCCGCAACACGGGGGTTTGGCTCCCTGGCCGGGCGAAGGCGACCTTCCCGTCGGATCCGACGACCGGTTACACCTACAACCTGTCGAAGACGTCGGTCTCGACCATCACCACCCGCTCGCTGAACGCCAAGGGCGGCTTCGACCTGTCGCACGCCCTCATCGACGCACTGGGCCGGCCCCGGCAGACGCAGGAGCCGGGCCACGGTGGCGGGCGCGTCATGACCGACACCTTCTACGACGCCGCCGGACGCATCTACCAGGCGAACTCCGCCTACTACAACAGCAACCCTATCGACCTCACAAAGATCGAAAGCCCGCTCAGTAAGGACGTACCGAGCCAGACGCGAACGCTGTACGACACGGTCGGACGGCCCCTGCACTCGCTTCTGCTGCGCAACGGAGCAGACGCGCAGGTTGAGGAATCACGGACGTCGACCGAGTATCACGGCGACCACAGCACGGTCCTTCCGCCCGAGGGCGAGGCCGCGACCACCATCTGGACCGACGCCCTGGGCCGCACCGAGAAGCTGTGGCAGTACCACGGGCAGACCGCCACCGGCACCTACGACGAGACCAGCTACACCTACCACCCCGTGGGTCAGCTGGCCACCGTCGTGGATGCCTCCGGCAACACCTGGTCCTACCACTACGACGTCCAGGGCCGACCGATCTCGACGAGCGACCCCGACCGGGGCACCTCGACGATGCAGTACAACAGCCTCGGCGAGTTGGAGAAGACCACCGATTCACGGGCCGATACTCCGGACCTCTGGTACACCTACGACCAGATGGGCCGTCTGGAAACCGTTCTGGAGGGCAGCGCCACCGGAGCCAAGCGGATCAGCTACACCTACGACCTGCCAGCCAAGGGCCTGACGAAGTCGGCCTCCCGCTGGATCGGCTCAGAGGAGTACCGCGACGAGATCATCACGGTCAACGCCCAGTACCAGCCGACCCAGACCAAGCTGACCCTGCCCCCGTCCCAGACCGGTTTCTGCGGCGCCGGGGCGACGACGTGCAGCTTCATCTCCAAGGCCACCTACAACGGTGACGGCTCACCCAACACCGTCACCATGCCGGCGGCTGGCGGCCTCGCCCAAGAGGTGCTGACCCACAAGTACGACGACACGTACGCGATGCCGAACCAACTGGCCACCGACTACGGCGACGTCAGCTACTACACCATCCAAACCGGATACACCAACCTGTACGAAGTCAGCACCATCACCCGTGCCGCGGAGCTGGTCGGCGCGAAGTTCCTACAGACCGCCAACTACTACGACGAGACCACCGGCCGGGTCCAGAAGAGCACCATCACCCGCTCGACCGCACCGTCGTACATCAGCCTCACGTTCTACGAGCACGACGACAGCGGCAACATCGTCAAGATCGACGACAACCCGGGCAGCGGCCCCCGTGACACCCAATGCTTCAACTACGACCACCAACGCCGGCTGACCAAGGCATGGACCCCCGAATCCGCCGAATGCGCCACGGCCCCGACCGAAAACGGACTCGGCGGACCTGCCCCCTACTGGCAGGAGTGGAGCTTCGGCGCACCCGATGACCCCAAGGGACGCATCGGCAACCGGCTCACCCAAACCGAACACGGCACCCCGACCGGAACGGTCACGACCAACTACACCTACCCCGCCGCGGGCGCCAACCAACCACACCGCCTCGACGGCTGGAGCCGGAGCGACAACACCGGCACCACCACCGGCGCCTACACCTACGACGCCACCGGCAACATGACCAGTCGCCCCGGACCCGCCGGCCAGCAGACCCTCACCTGGGACGTCGAGGGACACCTCGCCACGCTGACCGACACCGCCGGCGCCAACTCCTACGTCTACGACGCCAGCGGCAACCGGCTGATCGCCAACGATCCGACCGGTAGCACCCTGTTCCTCGGATCCATGGAGATCCGACGTAACGCCGCCACCGGCTCCGTCGACGCAACCCGCTACTACACCTTCAACGACGAGACCATCGCCCAACGCACCGTCACCGGCCTCACCTGGCTCGCCAGCGACCACCAGGGCACCTCACAGGTCAGCGTCACCGCCGACAACAACCAAACCATCACCCAACGCCGACAAACCCCGTACGGGGCACCTCGCGGAGCAGCCGTCACCTGGCCCAACAAACAAGGCTTCCTCGGCGGCTACCAGGACCCGACCGGCCTGACCCACCTCGGAGCTCGCGAATACGACCCCAAGATCGGCCGATTTATCTCGGTCGACCCGATCAACGACCCAGGTAACCCGCAACAACTACCCGCCTACACCTATGCCGCCAACAACCCCATCACCTACAGCGACCCCAGCGGCCTCATCATCCCCGAGTACCTGAACCCTGGTGCTACACCCGGCCTGGCTCTCTGTGATGGAAAGAACCTCGGCGGCTATGCCTGCCAGAACCTGATCGAAGGCACCACCGGGAAAGGCGAGGGCAACCCGCGACCGGCCGGCGGCGGCAGCGGATTCAAGGTCAAAAGCGGCAGCCAAAAAGGCCACGAAGGGCTGGAGGCGTGCGGCCTTCTCCTGCCGGGTCTGGGATCCGCATGCGACGGAGTGAACGCGGTCTGGTACGTGGCTGAAGGTGACTACACCAACGCCGCCCTTTCGGCTGTGTCAACGGTCCCCGTCGTCGACTGGGTCTGCAAGATTAAGGCATTCTGTAAGCGCGGCATTGAGTGGGTCGGCGGAAAAGTAAAAAAGCTGGTTGGCAAAGCGCCTCTCGGCTCGGCGCCAAAGATCAATCCTGCGGCCGAGGCACGCGAGATGGCCAAGATTAAGGCGGATGCGCGGAAGCGAGCCCTGACTGACAAGCTCAACCCCAAGACCCCGACACCGCCGGCCAAAACGACAGCACCGAGCACCAAGGGCAAGCCGGGCGGCAACGGAAGCGGCGGCGCACCTACAGCGAAGACTGGCTGCCGTACCCATAGCTTCGACCCAGCAACACCCGTCCTCATGGCCGATGGCAGCACCCGCCCCATCGCCGAGGTCGAAGAAAGCGACAAGGTCCTCGCCCACGACCCTGAAACCAATACCACCAGCGCACAACCCGTCGAGAAACTCCACATCAACCTCGACCAAGCACTTACCAACCTGTCCGTCCGCAGCGAGGATGGCAAGTTCTCCACCATCAAAACGACCCAGCGCCACCCGTTCTGGAGCGAGAGTCGCAGCGAGTGGATCGACGCATCGGATCTTCAGCCGACGGAGCAGCTGCGAACGGCCACCGGCGAAGTGGTGACGGTTGCCAAGGTTCACGACTTCGTCAGCTCGCGAATCATGCGCGACCTGACCGTCGCCAGCATCCACACGTACTATGTACTCGCCGGAGCAACGCCAGTTCTCGTGCACAACTGCGGTAATGGAGTGGTCGGCAATAGCAAGCCGGACGACCTGCCATTCGAGCAGATGGCAGCCGATTTCGAAGGAGTTTCCGCAATTGCGGCTGGCTCTGCCGAGTTCTCACAGGCGGCCGCAGGCGGCGGCAGGTATCTCTGGACGGTAGGGGAGGGGGGAAGTCTGAGCATTGTCCGCGACTTGCCTGGCATTCACCACACAATTGCCAGTGGCGGATCTCCGGTTGTTGGTGCTGGGCAAATCACATTCGCAAGTGGCGGCAGGGTTACATCTTTCGACAACTTCACGGGTCACTACACGCCGCCCTGCGCTCAGTGTGCCGCATCATTCATCAACCGGGGGGTAAGTGCCTTCGGTCAAGCTGGCATCAGGATACCGTTCGCAACTATCCGCGACTTTGGCGGGAGGGCGCCGTAAATGAGGGTAGAGTCGGATCTTCGCGAAATGCGATCTGTCCCAGAAGGGCAGCTAGCTGATTGGGTGTCTAGCCGCTTCCCTGAGGGCACCTCGCCGCAGTGGTGGCTATCAGTCTTCGAGTCCCTAGAGATCAGCGCTAATCCCTTCCGGGACGTAACCCCGGGCCGACGCACAGCGGACCTGAATCTCGCTGCAGAGGCCATCCTGCTAGCTGTCGATCTTGAGGGTGTAAGGGCTGCCCTCGGTGCATACTGGATGCTCAGAATCGCAGCGCTTGCCCTACGGTTCAAACCTCCAATTGCCGGGCTCCCGCAAGTCCTTACACCGGATGGTTCTGCTGCATGGGCTCTACGGCAGATTCCTCTCACTCGTGAATGTGCAATCGCGGAATCCGAAAAACGGAGGACCGATTTTCTCAACGCGGGCGAGGAATTTTACGCGCCTGTTTGTGGTGAGGTGAATTTGGTGGGTGAGGTGACGTTTTCGGGATTGCAAGATGTTGAGCTGATCCTGTCCGCTCTGCCGTGGGTGTTATCTCACGTCGGAGATGAAGGGGTTGGAAGCGAGATTCGCTCCTGGCTGGAGATTGGGGGAGCCTTGTAGAGGTTAGGCGACTCTCGGTCCTGGGTGCTGCTGCTCCCTACGGGCCTGGTGGCGTTAGCCGGTCGTCGCCAGGCCCTGCCCTTCCCCTCGTAACGTGGAGGCCAGAACTTGAGGGATAGAGGTTCATGGCTGAGACGAGACGCCGG
>NZ_JBHMIR010000042.1:0-39533 GCF_048060285.1 Micromonospora sp. LOL_025
CCGGGGTATAAATCAATTTGGCACTGGCTTATCAAGCACCCTGTTGAGTTCTCAAAGAACAACCACACACCACTCAGGCGTCTCACACTGTGAGAACCTGCTTGGGGCAACTCCTCAACCTTACTTGGCTCACTTCCCGCTGTCAACCTCATGTTCGAGGTGATCAAGGGAGGCGCTCCGGGTCCACGATGACGCTCGCCGTATCACGGCGGTCGTTGCTGTCGTGGGAAGCCGCAGACCGGCCGATTGCCACTTTGTGGCCATCCGCCCGGCTCCTGCCGGCTTTCGCACTTTACCCGGTCGGCCTCGCGATCGCAACCCCGTCTTGGAGTGTCCTCGCACCGCCCGGATCCTCAGTCTCGTTCGGCGTCCCCGCCACGAGCCTGGTGCCGTTGTCGGCCGGTTTGTCCGGCGTCCCGCGTGCAGAGAGAAATTTACGCCGCCCGCCCGGAGAAGGCAAATCGGCGTCCGTCACTGCGAGCCCCGGGGCGGCCGCCGGCGGTCGCGCATTCGTGATGACCGCGTGGGGTCCGAAGGCGGTCCCGGCGTGCCAGAGTGTCTGTCATGGCTGACCTCCCGCGCACCCGGGTGACCGTGCTCGCCGAGGACGCGCTGACGGGACTGCTGCTGCCGTTCTGGCAGCTGGTCATCGGCGCCTTCGTGGTCTTCGTCGTCCTGGTCTCGGTGGCTCGGCTGGCCCGCCGTGGTCGGTCCCGCATGACGACGGCACTTCTGGTCACGGCCGCCGCGATCGCCGGCTTCGCCGTGCTGGGCGTACTGCTTCAGGGGTGAGCGTCAGAGGCGGCGGTTCGCCAGGCTCGGCAGCTCTGCGCGGATGGTCCGCAGCCGGTCGAGGTCGAGGTCGGCGACCGCCAGGCCCGGTCCGTCGGGCACCTGGGTGAGCACCGTCCCCCACGGGTCGACCACCATGCTGCGCCCGTAACAGGTCCGGCCCGGCTCGTGGTCGCCGGTCTGCCCCGCCGCGGCGACGAAGCACTGGTTCTCGATCGCCCGCGCGCGGAGCAGCACCTCCCAGTGATCCCGACCGGTGTGGACCATGAAGGCCGCCGGCACCACGAGCAACTGGGCGCCACCCTCGATCACGAGCTGCCGGTACAGCTCCGGGAACCGGAGGTCGTAGCAGATCGACAGGCCGACGCGAAGGCCCTCGACGTCGACGACCACCGGCTGGTCGCCCGGGGCCACGGCCGCCGACTCCAGGTAGGAGACCCGGCCGGGGATCTCCACGTCGTACAGATGGATCTTGCGGTAGCTGCCGGCGAGCGTGCCGGAGCGGTCGAAGACCAGGGAGGTGTTCCAGGTGCGGGCCGGATCCGGCCCGCGCTCACGGATCGACCCGGCGATCAGCCAGATGCCCAGTCGCCGGGCGACGCCGGCGAAGAACTGGCCGACCTCGCCGTCGACGGGCTCCGGTTCGGGGAGGCCCGCGGCGGGGCCGAGATAGTCGACGCACTCGGGCAGGAGCGCCAGGTCCGCGCCGGCCGCCGCCGCGCGTTCCAGCAGGACCTCCGCGGCCGCGAGGTTCGCCTTACGGTCTTCCCGGGAGTTGAGCTGGCAGACGGCGACGCGCATGGGGACCAGCGTACGACCGGAGCGGGCGCGGCGACAGCGTCGAAGGGCGCAGGCGGGGCTCCCGGGTCACGGGTGGGTCGCGCCCTCCGGCTCCGGCCGGGCCGGGCGCGGACGGCGTCGAGTTCCCGGAGGCGTGGAGCGTCGACGCGGCGAACATCGCGACCAAACGACACCGCGCCCGACCGGAGCGGTCGGGCGCGGCGACGGTGGATCAGGCCGACTTCTCCTCGCGATCCCGCCGGGCACGCCGGCCGGTGAACTCGCGGGGCACGATCGTCGGGTTGACGTTCTCGAGCACCACCTCGCGGGTGATCAGCACCCGGGCGGCGTCGGGGTTGCTCGGCACCTCGTACATCACGGAGAGCAGGACCTCTTCCATGATCGCGCGCAGGCCGCGGGCGCCGGTGCCGCGCAGCATCGCCTGGTCGGCGATCGCCTCCAGGGCCGGCGGCTCGAACTCCAGCTCGACACCGTCGAGCTCGAAGAGGCGCTGGTACTGCCGGACCAGGGCGTTGCGCGGCTCGGTGAGGATGCGCACCAGGGCGGTGCGGTCGAGGCTGCGCACGTTGGTGATCACCGGGAGTCGGCCGATGAACTCGGGGATCAGCCCGAACTTCAGCATGTCCTCCGGCATGACCTGGCTGAAGATGTCGTCGGTCGACCGCTCGGAGACCGACCGGAGCCGGGCGCCGAAGCCCGTGCCGCCGTGACCGGTGCGGGCCTCGATGATCTGGTCGAGACCGGCGAAGGCGCCACCGCAGATGAACAGCACATTGGTGGTGTCGATCTGGATGAACTCCTGGTGGGGGTGCTTGCGCCCGCCCTGCGGCGGCACGTTCGCCACCGTGCCTTCCAGCATCTTGAGCAGCGCCTGCTGGACGCCCTCGCCGGAGACGTCCCGCGTGATCGACGGGTTCTCCGACTTACGGGCGATCTTGTCGACCTCGTCGATGTAGATGATGCCGGTCTCGGCGCGCTTGATGTCGTAGTCGGCGGCCTGGATCAGCTTGAGGAGAATGTTCTCCACGTCCTCGCCGACGTAGCCGGCCTCCGTGAGCGCGGTGGCGTCGGCGATGGCGAAGGGCACGTTCAACATCCGTGCCAGCGTCTGTGCCAGGTGCGTCTTGCCGCACCCCGTCGGGCCGAGCAGCAGGATGTTGGACTTGGCCAGCTCGACGGCGTCGCTGCCGGAGCCCGGTGCGCCGGCCGCCTCGGCCTGGATCCGCTTGTAGTGGTTGTAGACCGCGACGGCGAGCGCCTTCTTGGCCTGGTCCTGCCCGACGACGTAGGTGTCGAGGAACTGGCAGATCTCCATCGGCTTGGGAAGCTCTTCCCACTTCACCTCGCCGGACTCGGCCAGCTCCTCCTCGATGATCTCGTTGCAGAGATCGATGCACTCGTCGCAGATGTAGACCCCGGGGCCCGCGATGAGCTTCTTGACCTGCTTCTGCGACTTGCCGCAGAAGGAGCATTTCAGTAGGTCGCCGCCGTCACCGATCCGTGCCACCTACGTTCTCCCTGCACTCGTCGACCGGAGACCCGGCCCTCGCCTGCGGACGTGGAAGCGCCCGCCTCGTTCACCCCGCTCGTGCTTCCCGCCGGAAGGACCGGTGGAGCGGCACAACCCGACGTTACCCGCTGGCGGAGGTTTCTCCGACCCCCAAAACGGGTGTGTCAGACGGTCGGCCGGGAGCGGACTCCCGGCCGACCGTGACCCGAGCTGCTCAGCTGGCGGCGTTGGCCGCCAGCAGGCCCTTCTTGCGGCTGGTGAGGATGGTGTCCACCAGCCCGTACTCCTTGGACTCCTCGGCCGTCATGATCTTGTCACGGTCGATGTCCTTGCGAACCTTCTCGATCGGCCGGTTGCAGTGCCGGGAGAGCATCTCCTCGAGCTGCGTGCGCATCCGCAGGATCTCCCGGGCCTGGATCTCGATGTCCGAGCCCTGCCCGTAGCCGCCCTCGGTGGCCGGCTGGTGGATGATGATCCGCGAGTTCGGCAGCGCCATCCGCTTGCCCGGCGTGCCCGCCGACAGCAGCACCGCCGCCGCGCTGGCGGCCTGGCCGAGGCAGACCGTCTGGATGTCCGGCCGGACGTACTGCATGGTGTCGTAGATCGCCGTCATGGCGGTGAACGAACCGCCGGGCGAGTTGATGTACATGATGATGTCGCGGTCCGGGTCGGTGCCCTCGAGCGTCAGCAGCTGCGCCATCACGTCGTTGGCCGACGCGTCGTCGACCTGGACGCCGAGGAAGATGATCCGGTCCTCGAAGAGCTTGTTGTAGGGGTTGGACTCCTTGACCCCGTACGACGTGCGCTCGACGAACGACGGCAGGACGTAGCGGTTGTGCACGGCCGCGAACTGGGGCGGCAGGCTCAGGTCGGTCATCGTCAGCTCCTCAGCTCAGGGTCCCGGCGCCATCCGGAACCTGGGCGGCCCCGATGATCACCTTGTCGATGAAGCCGTAGTCCAGGGCCTCCTGGGCGGTGAACCAGCGGTCGCGGTCGGAGTCCGCCTCGATCTGCGCCTGGCTCTGGCCGGTGTGGTGCGCGACCCGCTCCTGGAACATCCGCTTGGTGTAGAGCATCTGCTCCGCCTGGATGGCGATGTCGGACGCGGTGCCGCCCAGACCGCCGGAGGGCTGGTGCATCATGATCCGCGCGTGCGGCAGGGCGTAGCGCTTGCCCTTGGTGCCGGCGCAGAGCAGCAGCTGACCCATGGACGCCGCCATGCCCATCGCCACGGTCGAGACGTCGTTGTCGATGAACTGCATGGTGTCGTAGATCGCCATGCCGGAGTAGACCGAACCGCCCGGCGAGTTGATCCAGAGGTTGATGTCGCGGTCCGGGTCCTCCGCGGCGAGCAGCAGGAGCTGCGCGCAGATGCGGTTGGCGACCTGGTCGGTCACCTCGCTGCCCAGGAAGATGATGCGTTCCTTGAGCAACCGGTTGTAGACCGAGTCGTCGAGGTTGCCAATGGTGTCGCCACCGCGGGCATCGATCGCCCGGAGCGGCTTCGCTTGGATGTGCATGTCGGTCATGGCAGCCCTTCGCTCTCCGTACCGTCCTACCCGACACTAACCGCTCAGCCGGATGGCAGAGCGCCGGTCCGGGCAGTGTTCGCTATCAGCGCAGCACCGCCGAGGCGTACCCGAAAAGGGAATCGGCCGCCGTCCACCGCAGGCGGCGGACGGCGGCCTCCCCGCACCGTCAGTGCTCGTGGTTGTGCTCGGCCTCGCTCTCGGCGCGCAGCGCGTCGAGGGTGACCTCGTTGCCCGCCGAGTCCTTGATCTTGATGCGCTCCATGACCGAGGCCAGGGCCTTGCCCCGCCGCACGTCACCGAAGACGGCACCGGCGGCGCCCGAGCGGACCAGCTGGTCGTAGTACTGCTGCGGAGCCATCCCGGCGCGCTGGGCCCGGTGCACGATCTCGTGGCCGAACTCGTCGTCGGAGACCTGCACGTCCTCGGCGTCGGCCAGGGTGTCCAGCAGCAGCTGGACCTTGACGCCCTCGGTCGCCGCCTCGGTCAGCTCGGCGTCGATCTGCTCCTCGGTCTTCTCCTCGGCCGCGAGGTATTCCTCCAGGGAGGCGCCGATCCGCTCGAGCTGGTCGATCATCGCCTGCTTGCGGTTCTCGACCTCCTCGCGGATGACGCCCTCCGGCGCCGGCACCTCGGCGGCGGCCACCATCTGCTCCAGCGCCTTGTCCCGGGCGGCGTAGATCTGCTCGACCCGCTTGCCCCGGGTGACCCGCTCGCGCAGGTCGCCGCGCAGCTCCTCGATGGTGTCGAACTCGCTCGCCATCTGGGCGAACTCGTCGTTGAGCTCCGGCAGCTCCTTCTCCTTGACCGTGCGGACGGTCACCGCCACCTCGGCGTCGCGGCCGGCGAAGTCGCCGCCGACGAGCTGGGTGGTGAAGCTGGTGTTCTCGCCGGCGGCCAGGCCGACGACGGCCTCGTCCAGGCCCGGGAGGAGCTGCTTGCTGCCGACCTCGTGGGAGATGTTGCTGGCGGAGCCGCCCGGCACGTCCTCGCCGTCGACGGTCGCGTTCAGGTCGATCTGGACGTAGTCGCCCTCCTGGGCGGCCCGCTCGACGGTCTTCAGGGTGGCGAACCGCTCGCGCAGGTTCTTCACCTGCTCGTCGATCTCGCTGTCGTCGATCTGCAGCTCGTCGACGGTCACCTCGATGGTGGCCGGGTCCGGCAGGGTGATCTCCGGGCGGACGTCGACCTCGGCGGTGAAGTTCAGCGAGTCACCGTCGTTGAACTCGGTGATCTCGACCTCGGGGCGGCCGAGCGTCTTCAGGTCGTGCTCGCGGACGGCGGCGAGGATGTTCTGCGGGATGGCCTCCTGCACCGCCTCGTTGAGGACGGTGCCCCGGCCGACCCGCTGGTCGATCACGGCCGCCGGAACCTTGCCCTTGCGGAAGCCGGGCACCTGGACCTGCTGCCCGATCTCCCGGTACGCCTTCCTGAGGCTCGGCTCGAGCTCGACGAACGGCACCTCGATGGCGAGCCGCACGCGCGTCGGGCTCAGAGTCTCGACGGTGCTCTTCACAGGCGTACTCCTTGACGGATCTCGGTTTTAGTCTGGGCGTGATAAGCCCATCGAGTGTAGGCGAGCCGGCCGGACGCACCGGCAGCGGCCGGGGACCGCGCGGAGGGCGACCCCGGCGACCGGCCGCGGACGACAGTCGGGGTGGCGGGATTTGAACCCACGGCCCCTCGCTCCCAAAGCGAGTGCGCTACCAAGCTGCGCCACACCCCGTGGCGACCAGCAGTGTATGCCGTCGCGACCCGCCGGACGTGCCGGGGCGTCCCTCAACGCGCCGAAGGGGACCAACCGGACATCCGGCGCGGCCAGGACCCGCCCGCCGCTCCCCCGGGCGGGATACGGCTGCGCGGGGCGGGCGGGTCATTGGGTACGCTGTCGGCGCGCCCTGCGATGGCGGGGCGCACGCGGGCGTAGCTCAATGGCAGAGCTTCAGTCTTCCAAACTGACGGTGCGGGTTCGATTCCCGTCGCCCGCTCCACGAACTCCGGCCCAGGTCCGCGGCGTCGTCGCCGAGCCTGGGCCGTTCTCGTTCCCGCACTCGCACGACACGGTCCACCTTCCAGGCCTCGACCTAGGAAGCGTCAGCCTCTCGGGAACTGCGCAACGCGCCAATCACCGCCAGTCCCACGCCGGCGAGCGCGATTGCCGCCTCCATGGCGGACGACACCTGAGGGAAGCCCTCCGTCGAGGTGCTCACCCTCATTCCTGGCTCCAGAAATGCGGCGTCGGGAGGTTCGGCCATGGCCCACCAGCCTGACCATGCCGTGGCGAGATCCGCGCAGGTGCGAGCCGTTGCGAGGAACAGCAGGAACATCCCCAGCGGGAGCAGCCCGTGCCTGTCGGCGCGCCGCCCCGACAGGGCGAGTGCCCCCACGGTCACGAGGGCAGCGAGCAGCGCCGGCCACACCGCCGCGAGCAGGTCGGGCAGCGGATAGCGGCCGAGATCCCGCGCGGAGTTCAGCCCGAACCAGGCGAGCACCAGCAGCGCGAGGACCGCCGTCGCCACACCCCGCCGTCTGCCACGCGACGGCAGCGCCAACACGCCGGCCGCGAGACAGAGAACGCCAAGAAGCAGGCCCAGTGCGGTGATCCTCTCCCGGTCGACCGTCGCCCGCCAACGCGCCAACTCGGAGGCGTTCGCCACCCCTTGGCCGTACGTCAGCCAGCCTGCTTCTTCGGCTTGCCCCTGGTACCCGAGCAGCCTCACCGCCACCACGGCAAGTAGCCCGACACCAGCGGCGACGGCCCACCTCACGCGGCGCGCGCCCTGGCCGACCAGGGCGTAGCCGAGCAGTGCGAGCAGCATGGCCAGGCCGAACTGCAGCGACGCCGCCGGCATGGCGAGCAGCGCCGCCGCAACCGAGAGCAGACCAGCCGCGACAGATGCCACGAGCAGGCCGATCGAAAGACGCACAGCCAAGATCGTGCAGGAGCCGGAAAGCGCACGTGGCCCCAGAATGTCGAGCGGGCCGGGATCGGCATCGACCGCAAACCCTTACCCACCAGGCACTCGGCTGCGCTCTAGTAGTAGTCGTCGATCGGCTGGCGCGCCTCATCGAACAGCGCCGGCCCCTCGTACCGCACCGGGGGCGGCGGCGGGGTGGCCGGCTTGACCTCCTCGAACTGCTCGCTGGACAGGGCGTACACCACCCGGCCGAGGCCGGACCGGTTGATCGCGGTCGCGCACATCGGGCAGGGCTGGCAACTGGTGTACATGGTGGTGCCGGCGGCCACGTCGGGGGCGAGTTCCCGAGCGGCCCAGCGGGCCAGCTTCAGTTCCGGGTGGGCGGTGATGTCCGAGTCGGAGACCACGGTGTTGTGATCCTCGATCAGGACGGTGCCGTCCGCACCGACCAGCAACGAGGCGAACGGCCGTTCGCCGGACGCGCCGGCCTGGCTGGCGAGTTCCACGGCTCGCCGGAGAAATCTCTCGTCGTCGGGGGTCATCGATCCTCCTGGGATTTGTGGTACGCGGCCACGGTCGCAAGTGTCCGCCAGTCGCGTTCGGGCTGGCAGATCTCGGTCAGGTTCCCGCCGAACGGGTCGAGCAGCGCCGTCTCCGCCCAAGCAGACGGATCCGGTCGACGGAGGCGATGATCCGGTCGATGGCAGGGACGCCCCGCCTGTGAGCGCACCTGTCCCCCGGCCGGCGGCGACGGTCGGCCCGAGCGACCGTGCCGCGCCTGCTGACACGGGCGACGCCCGCCCCGTCTCGCGTACCCTTTCGGGGTGGAGCTTGATGATCTTCCGCTTGCGGAGTTCGCGTTTCCGGGGCCGCTGCGGGACAGCCTGGTGGCGGCGATCCTGTCCGGCGCGAAGACCTCGACGTCCAGCCTCGTGCTCGGTTACGAGCGGACGGACGAGCCGATGCCCGAGGTCGGTGAGCGCTCGGCGGTGGTCGACTCGGCGGGCCGGCGGGTCGCGGTGATCGAGGTGACCGAGGTACGCGTGGTGCGGCTCGGCGACGTCGACCTGCAACACGCCCTCGACGAGGGCGAGGGGTACGGGTCCGTGGCGCAGTGGCGGGCCGGACACGAGACGTTCTGGCACAGCGCGGAGGTGCGCGCGGAACTGGGCGACCCGGGCTTCACCGTCGACGACGACACCCCGGTGCTGCTCGAACGCTTCCGGCTGGTGCACACCGTCTGAACGGTCTCCCGGTACGCGACGACCGGGCGTGCGGCGGCGTACGCCGCACGCCCGGGGCGGACGCCGCTCAGCCCCAGTTCTGCGGGGCGGGCTGGCGGGTGGTGGCGTTCAACCGGTTGAAGAAGTTGGTGGTGGCGAGCCAGAGCACCAGCGCCGCCAGTTCCTTCTCCTCGAAGTGGCGGGCGGCCTCGTCCCACACCTCGTCGGGAACGGGGTCGGCCCGGTCGGCGAGGCGGGTGGCGGCCTCGGCGAGCGCGAGCGCCGCCCGTTCCGCGTCGGTGAAGTACGGCGTCTCCCGCCAGGCGGCCACCGCGAACAGCCGCTCCTCGGTCTCCCCCGCCTTGCGGGCGTTGCGGGCGCCGGAGTCGACGCACGCGCTACACCCGTTGATCTGGCTGGCCCGCAGGTGGACCAGTTCCAGGGTGCTGCCGGGGACGCCGGCCGAGTGGGCCGCCTTGTAGAGCAGGTTGATCGCCTTCACCGTGTCGGGGAGCAGCGTCGCGGGGTTCTGCATACGGGCCTGCATGGACATCTCGCACGGTCCTTCCTGTTACGCTGCCGGCCTTCGCCGTCGCAGCGCTCCTGGTTCCTCACCCTGCTGTCGACAGCCGGAGGAACGACGTGACAGATGTGACCCGGGCCACACCAGGACGGGACAACCGCCGGGGTGGCGATGCCGTGAGCGACACCGACCTGCTCGCCGAGCGCTTCGAGGAGCAGCGCCCCCGGCTGCGTTCCGTGGCCCAGCGGATGCTCGGCTCCCGGGCCGAGGCCGACGACGCGGTACAGGACACCTGGCTACGGCTCAGTCGCGCCGACGCCGACGGCATCGACAACCTGCCGGGCTGGCTCACCACCACCGTCGGGCGGGTCTGCCTCGACCGGCTGGGATCCAGCGCCGCGCGGCACGAGCGGCCCGCCGACGTGGCCGCCGACGAGTCGACCAAGTCGGGAGTGGGCGAGGTCGACCCCGAGCGGGAGGCGATGCTCACGGAGTCGGTCGGGCGCGCGTTGGACGTGGTGCTACGGACCCTCGGCCCCACCGAACGGCTGGTGTTCGTGCTGCACGACATGTTCGCGGTCTCCTTCGACGAACTCGCGCCCGTCGTCGACCGCAGCCCGGCCGCCGTACGGCAGATCGCCAGCCGGGCCCGCCGGCGCGTACAGGACGGGTCGCCGGCGCCGGAGACCGACCGGGCCCGGCAGCGCGGGACCGTCGAGGCGTTCCTCGCCGCGTCCCGCGAGGGGCGCTTCGACGACCTGCTCACCCTGCTCGACCCGCACGTCGTCCTGCGCTCCGACGCCGCGGCCGTACGGATGGGCGGGGCCGGCGAGGCGCGCGGCGCGGCCACGGTGGCCGCCTTCTTCTCCGGCAAGGCGCAGGGGGCGGTGCCGGCGTTCGTCGACGGTGCGCCGGGAGCGCTGGTGGTCGTCGACGGCCGTACCCGCCTCGTGCTCAGCTTCGTGGTCACCAACCGGATCCTCGGCATCGAGGTGGTCGCCGACCCCGACGAGATCGCCGGTCTGGATCTGACCGTGGGCTGACGGCCCGCGCAGCCTGAGCCGCGCGTCAGGGCGCGATCGGCGCCGGTGCGGCTGCTGCGTACGATGCGGGGCCGGGCATCCCCTCGTCCCGCGGAGGTAACGGCAGATGGCAGGCCAGCACGAGGGGTACGCCCTCGGCGTCGACCTCGGCACGTCCCACACCGTCGCCGTGCTGCGCCGGCCCGACGGGCACACCCGCCCGCTGCTCGTGGACGGGCAGCCGATCATCCCCTCCGGCGTGTACGCCGACACCGACGGGCTGCTGCACGCCGGTCGGGACGCCCAGCGGCTGGCCCGCACCGATCCGGGCCGGTACGAGCCGAACCCGAAGCGGCGCATCGACGAGCCCGCGATCATGTTGGGTGACCGCCGGTACCCGCCGGCCGAGCTGCTGGCCGCAACGCTGCACGCGGTGGCCCGGGCCGCCGTCGAGGCGGTCGGTTTCCTGCCCCCGGCGGTGTTGACCTGCCCGGCGACCTGGGACGGCGCCCGCCGCGAGGTGCTGGCCGACGCCCTGGCGACGGCCGGTTGGCCGTCGGCGGCGGAGCACACACTCTCCGGTCCCACGCCACCGGGCACCCGGCTGCTGCGCGAGCCGGTGGCCGCCGCCCGTTACTACACGCAGGTGCTGCGCCGCCCGGTGCCGGTGGGCGGAACGATCGCGGTCTTCGACTTCGGTGCCGGGACGCTCGACGTCGCGGTGCTGCGCAACGAGGGCGCCGACCCGTGGGGCGACTCCGGGTTCACGGTCGTCACCGCGGGAGGCGCCGACGACCTCGGCGGCCTGGACCTGGACGTGGCCCTGCTGGGTCGGCTCGGCGAGCTGGTCGCCGAGGCGCACCCGGCACGGTGGGAACGGCTGACCCGCCCGGAGTCCGCGACGCAGTGGCGGGAGCGGCACGAGCTCTGGGAGAACGTGCGGGGCGCGAAGGAGATGCTGTCGCGGGTCACGGCCGCGCCGGTGGCCGTACCGGGGGTGGAGGCGGCGGTCACGCTCACCCGTGCCGACCTGGAGCGGGTGGCGGCGCCGCTGCTGGGCCGGGCGGTGGCGGTGACTCGGGAGGTGGTCGGCGCGGCCGGCCTCGACCCGCAGCAGCTCTCCGGCCTGTTCCTGGTGGGTGGCGCCACCCGGATGCCGATGGTGGCCCGGCTGCTGCACGCCGAGCTGGGCGTCGCCCCGACCGTGCTGGAGCAGCCGGAGCTGCCGGTGGCCGAGGGGGCGCTGACGGACCTGCCCCTGCCCCGGCGGGCCCGGTCCGCCGACGCCTTCGCCGCGCCCGCCGCCACGCCGGCACAACCCCCCGCGCCCGCCGGCCCGGCCCCTACGCCGACCGCCGTCGCCGGGCCGGAGGGCGTCACGCCGGCCCTGCCCGCCGGGCTCGCGCCGACCATGGACGCGGCCCCGCCGACCGCCCCGACCGTGCCCGCCGACCCGACACCGGCCACCCCGTTCGCCCCGCCGGACGCCGGCCCGTCGTCGTTCGCACCGCCGTGGGCGCCGGGGGCTCACCCGTCGTCGGGCGCACCGGCCGGAGGCGGGGCACCCCACGCACCGCCGGGGACTCCGGCCGCCGGCCCGGCCTCGGGCGCACCGGCCGGAGACGGGGCGCCCTACGCACCGCCGGGCGGTCCTGCGGGGGCGTGGTCGGGCGTACCCGTCTCCGGGACGCCGGTGTCGTCGTCGCCCGGCGGCGGCCGGAGTGGGCCGGCGCTCCCCCGACGCCGGGCGCTCTGGATCTCGCTCGCCGCCGTTCTCGCGCTGGCCGGCGTGGCGACCGCGGCGGTGCTGTACCTGACCCGCGACCGCTACCCGGCCCTGGAGTTCCGGACCGTCGACCAGCTGACCTGGGTGCCCGCCGGCACGCAGCGGCCGGCGGACATGTTCACCGCGGTCCTCGGCGACCGGGCTTACCTCGGGTATCCGCTCGACGACGGGCGGCTGGAGGTGGTGGCGGTCGACGCCGGCACCGGCGCGGTGAAGTGGCGCAAGCAGACGGCGGCGTCCTCCGAGCGGTGGAAGCGGATCGTCGCCCTGCCCGGCGCGGTCGCGGTCTTCGCCGACGCCATCGGCGACGACACTCCCCGCGACCTCCTGCTGCTCGACGGCGCCTCCGGCGACCAGCGGTGGCGCCGGCCGATCCTGGGCAACGACGACGTCCTCTTCGGCGACGGCGTCGCGGTGCAGGTGGACCGCGCCGGGAAGCGGCTCGTCGGGTTGCGCCTCGGCGACGGCCGCGAGGAGTGGACGCAGCCCAGCCCGCGTGACGAGTACGACAACACCCGCACCAGCGTCCACCCGGTCACCACCGACGAGGCGCTGGGCGGCCCGGCCTTCCTCGACGGCTCCCCGCGCGATCCCTGGCGCGGCGACGTCAGCCGGATCGTGCAGGTGGGCGCGGACCGGTCCGTCCGGCTGATCGACATGGGCAGCGGCCGGGTGGTCCGCACCCGTGCCGGGGTGGCCGACCACGACGACCTGGTGGTGGCGCACGAGGACCGGCTCTACGTGGCCCGCGACGACGCCGGTTACCAGCTGCTCGCGTACGACCTGACGAGCGACGCCCAGCCGAAGGTGCTGTACACGGCCCAGGACGACAAGCGCCGCCCGGAGGCCCTGGTGCCCTGCGGCGAGCGGCGGGCGTGCCTGCTGGAGGTGACCGGCGGCGACGACGAGACCGCCGAGGTCGTGGCGGCCACCGAGGAGAAGTGGACCCGCTGGAAGGCGCCGGAGGCGACCCGGCTCGTGCCGCTCGGCGAGCACCTGCTCGCCCGGCGGACCTCCCCGGAGTCGGCCGGCACGCTGTTCGCCCCCGACGGTCGCGCCGTGCTGTCCGAGCGCAGCGGGGTGGCGGTCCGGCTCGACGCGGGCAACCTGCTGCTCCTCGCCGACCCGCCCAGCTCGATCGAGGACGACCGCAGCGTCGCCGGGATGTCGGTGGATTCGGGTGAGGTGGCCGAGCTGGGCCAGCTGGCGGACGTACGCAGCGACAGCTGCTCGTGGAACACCGGCGTGATCGCCTGCGGTGCCGGTAGGCAGAGCGGGGACGCCGGGGCGGAATCCCCGTACGGCTTCGTGCTCTACCGGTTCGCCGAGTAGCCGATACCCGACAGCCATTCAGATGGATCTATATAGCCGATAGCCTCCTCTCAACGGCCAGGCTGCTCCGCGTCCGGTCACGAGCCGGCGCGGGGCCGACAGGAGGAGGACCGGCAGATGACACTTCCCCGTACCCGGCGATGGCGGGCCCGCGCGGTGGGCGTACTCGCCGCCGCCACGGTCGTCGCCGCGATGGGCACCCCCGCGGCGGCGACCCCGGCCACCGGCGAGATCCTGCACGCCGACGCCGCGAGCGCGGTGACCGACGGATACGTCGTGGTGCTCAGGGACGACCCGGTCGGACGCGCCGGCGACCGGCGGGCCGCCGTGACGGACGCCGCCAGCCGGCTGGCAGACCGCTACGGGGCCACCGTCGACCGCGTCTACGGGCACGCGCTCAGCGGATTCGTGGCGCACCTGCCGGAGCGGGCCGCCCGCCGGCTCGCCGCCGACCCGGCCGTGGCGTACGTGGAACGGGACCGGGTGGTGACCCTCGTCGGGCCGGGCGTGCAGCTCAACCCGCCGTCGTGGGGGCTGGACCGGATCGACCAGCGCCATCTCCCGCTCGACGGCCGGTACGCCTACCCGAACACCGCGCACAACGTGCACGCGTACGTCATCGACACGGGCATCCGGAGCACGCACGGCGACTTCGGCGTCCGGGCCGGCGGCGGCGTCGACCTCGTCGACGGCGGCCCGGCGGACGACTGCAACGGCCACGGCACCCACCTCGCCGGCACCATCGGCGGCACCCTGCACGGGGCGGCCAAGGAGGTCCGGCTGCGGCCGGTGCGGGTGCTCAACTGCGCCGGCAGCGGCACCTTCTCCCAGGTGATCGCCGGGGTGGACTGGGTCACCGCGAACGCCGTGCGGCCGGCGGTGGCGCTCCTCGCGCTCGGCGGCGGCGCCAGCACGGCGCTGGACGCCGCGGTGAACCGGTCGATCGCGTCCGGGGTGACCTACGCCGTCACGGCGGGCAGTTCGAACGCCAACGCCTGCAACTTCTCCCCGGCGCGGGTGGCGGCGGCGCTCACCGTGGCCGGCACCACCAGCACCGACGCCCGGATGCCGAGCGGCAATTACGGCAGCTGCATCGACCTGTTCGCCCCCGGCGCCAACATCACCTCCACCTGGCACACCGGCGACACGACGGCGGTCACCATCAGCGGCAGCTCGATGGCCGCCGCACACGTCGCCGGCTGCGCCGCGCTCGCCCTCTCGGCCAATCCGACCTGGAGTCCCGCCCAGGTGGCGGCCCATCTGGTCGGCAGGGCGACGACCGGCGTGGTCACGGGCGTGGTCAGCGGCACGCCGAACCGCCTGCTCTACTGCGGCCCCTGAGCCCACGCGGGCGACCGGACGCCGGTGCCCGGCCGAAGCGTGCCGGGCACCGGGGGTCCGGCGTACGCCCGAGCTGCCGGGCAGCGGTTCCCGGCCTCCCGTCGCACGGCCCGTCGCACCGGCGGGCCGCGCGATCCGCTCTCGGGTGACGCGGTCCGCTCTGGGAGGTGATGCGCGGATCGCGGCTCGACGATCGATGTTTGTCGACCTTGTCCCCGGTGGGTCCGCCGACTACCGTTCAATCGATGATCGATTACCTGGTCATCGGCGGGGGCATCGCGGGCGCCAGCGCGGGACACCATCTCGCCGCGTACGGGACCGTGGTGCTGCTGGAGATGGAGCACGTGCCCGGCCACCACTCCACCGGCCGGTCGGCCGCGACGTACTCCGAATACTACGGCGGGCCGGCGGTGCGCGCCCTGACCCGGGCCAGCCGGGGCTTCCTCACCGCGCCGCCGCCGGGGTTCAGCGAGCACCCGCTGCTCACCCCGCGCGGCGTGCTCACCCTCTGCCCGCCCGGCAGCGAGGACGCCTTCGAGGCGGCGCTGCGCGACGGGGCCGAGGTGGACCCGCCGGCCCGCGAGATCGACGTCGCCGACCTGCCCCGGCACTGCCCCGTCGTGCGGCCGGAGTGGTGCCGGCGGGCGATGGTGAAGCCGGCCGTACGGGACCTCGACGTCGCCGCGCTGCACCAGGGCTACCTGCGCGGCGTCCGGGCGGCCGGCGGCCGGGTCGTGTGCGACGCCCGGGTGCGCCGGCTGCGGCGGTCCGGCGGCGGATGGCAGGTGACCACGGACGCCGGCGAGTTCACCGCCCGGGTCGTCGTCAACGCCGCGGGCGCCTGGGCCGACGAGGTCGCGGCGGCGGCCGGCGTACGACCGCTGGGGTTGACGCCGCTGCGACGCACCGCCTTCCTGGTGGACGCGCCGGCCGGCGTCGCGGCGACGGACTGGCCGATGGTCGGGGACGTCGACAGCAGCTTCTACTTCAAGCCGGAGTCGGGGCGCCTCCTCATCTCCCCGTGCGACACCACCCCGGTGCCGCCCGGTGACGCCCGCCCCGACGACCTCGACGTGGCGATCGGCGCCGAGCGGGTGCAGGCGGCGACCACACTGGACATCCGCCGCGTCCACCAGCCCTGGGCCGGGCTGCGGACCGCCGCCCCGGACGACGTGCCCGTGATCGGCCCGGCGACCGACGCGCCGGGCTTCCTCTGGATGGCCGGGCTCGGCGGCTACGGCGTACAGACCTCGCCCGCGGCAGGCGCCCTGCTCGCCGCGCTGGCGGTCGACGCCAACCCCCCCGTGGACCCCACCCCCCTCTCCCCCTCCCGCCTCCCCTGACCCACCCACCCACCCACCCACCCGCGTCGATCATGAGGTTGGCGGCAGCCGAGGAGATCGACTTCGCCGTCGACCTCATGATCAGCGGGGGTTTAAGGGGGGCGGGGGGGTCAGAGGGAGCGGCGGCGGGGCAGCATCGTCAGTGCCGAGAGGGCGGCCGACGCCAGCGCTGCCAGCAGCATCACCTGGAAGACCGCCGGGTAGCCGGCCACGCTGGCGACCAGGCCGGCCAGCGGCGCCCCGGCCACCAGGCCGATGTCCCAGAACGAGGTGAACGCACCGAGCGCCGCCCCCTGGCGGGCCGGGTCCGTGCGGTTGATCACCAACAGGGCCAGCGCCGGGAAGAGCAGCGAGAGCCCGGCGCCGATCACCAGCCCGCCGAGGACCGCGACCAGCAGGTTCGGCGCGAACGCGACGAGCAACAGCCCCACCGCCTCCACCAGGGCCGACCCGACGGCCACCCGGCCGGCGCCGAGCTTGTCGGGCAGCCCACCCACGAAGAGCCGGACCCCCACGTAGGTGAAGCCGAACGCGTTGAGCGCGGCGATGCCGTTCTCGACGCCCCGCTCGGCCATGTGCAGGGCCACGAACGAGGCCAGCGCGGCGTAGCCGAACCCGGCCAGGGAGAGCGCGACGCCGGGCGCCACCGTACTGCGCGGCAGGATGCCGGCCCGGCCCGCCGGGCTCGCCTGCTGCGGCCCCGGTCGGGCGGCGACGAACGCGGCCCCGGCGGCCGCCGCCAGGACCGCGAACAGCCACACCGCGGGATAACCGGAGGTACGCAGCAGCACCGCGCCGAGCACGGTGCCCAGCGTGATGCCCAGCCACATGTGGATGCCGTACAGGCCGACGACGCGGCCCCGCCGGTCGGCCGGCGCCAGCGCCACCAGCCAGGCCGCGCCGGCGGTGTAGACGGCCGCCTCACCGATCCCGTGCAGGACCCGGACGCCGACCAGCACGCCGACGTTGCCGGCCACCAGGTAGGCGGCGCCGGCGGCGGCACACACCAGCGCCCCGCCCAGCATCACCGTCCGGTACCCGTGCCGGTCGCCGATCCGGCCGGCGATGGGCCGGGCGATCACGGCGGAGACCGCGATCGCGGCGATCACCACCCCCACCTCGACCCGGTTGCCGTCCAGCTCCTCGAGCACGTAGAACGGCAGCACGGCCAGGGACGCGCCCACGCCGAGCAAGCACAGGAAGATCGCGGCGAAGAGCGGCGCTATGGGCCGGTAGTACGACAGTTTTCCGCCGGTCATGGCTATGCGATGACGCTCCTAGGCCGGTACGACGTGGAAGAAGTGGGTCGGCAGGTGCACTGCCAAGCCCTCGTGGATCTCGGCACAGACGGCAGGGCCATCGATGGATAGCGTACCGGGCGGCGGGGTATCGACGCGAATCGAGGACCGCCCGGCGTCCAGCAGGCGGGCCGCCATCGCGAAGTCCCCCACCACCGCCTCGCCCGGCGCCACCATCCGCGTACGGCTGATCTGGACGCCGTTGCGGGTCAGGTCCGCCAGCAGCGCGCCCCGGCCGAGCAGGTGGGTGTAGTAGTCCCTCGGGTTGACGATCATCGCGTGCGGGGTGGCCCCGGTCTGCTCGATCTCGTCGCAGGCGGCGAGCAGGCCGCTGAGCCAGTCGTGCCGGTACGGCAGCCGCCCGATCTCCGGATGCCGCAGCAGGCCGCCCTCACCGATGGTCAGCGCCTGGTTCTCGGCCGTGGCGAGGCGGACCAGCAGCCGGTAGTCGATGAAGGAGGTCAGCCCCTCCGGGTCGTCGGCGAGTTCCTCGGGGATGCGCACCCAGGCGCGGATCGGGTGCACCCCGGCGGAGGCGGTGCCGAACCGGAAGGCGGCCTCCCGGCGCAGGCCCGACTCGTGCACGGCGGCGGCCTCGCCCGCGTCGGGCCGGCCCTCGCACCAGAACCGGACCGGCTCCATGCCGACCGGCCGCTTGCGGAACAGGTTGCGGACGGTCACCCGGGGGCGTTCCTTGGTCGGCTGGAAGGCGTCCGTGATGGTGTAGTCGAAGCGCACCTCGGCGCCGGCGGGATCGTCGGCGTACGCGCGGGCGAACAGCTCACCGGGCGACAGCGTCGACGACGCGGTCACGGGCGGCGCGGCGGTGGTGGTCATGAGTCCTCCCCGATGGAGATGGCGTGCCGGATCAGCCGCTGGTAGAAGGGCTGGTGGTGGTCGTGGTACGACCGCAGGGTGTCGTTGTTGGCGACGGTCACCTCGAAGGACTTCTCGACCGGCGAGAAGCCCGAGGTGCGTTCGACGTCGAGGTGCCACTTGCGGGTGCGCCGCCACTCGGCGCGCTCCCCCGGCGCCCAGTTCAGCGCCTCCGGCCGGAACGGCAGCCCGACGGCCTCGCACCAGGCGGCCACCGTCTCTTCGGGATGCCGCAGCAGGGCCTCGGCCCGGATCACCACCGGCGGCCGGCGCGCCGTGCGGCTGACCAGGTCGAACAGCTCCCACTGGTGCTCGTAGCCGATTTCCGGGCAGGTCACCGTCGGCTTGATCGCGTAGTGCGAGCTGATCGTGCGGGCCGGTTCCCGGACGATGAAGGTGTGGGTGACGTCCGCGATCGCCCCGGGATCGGCGAACAGGTGCTCGTAGCGGTATTCGAGCGTGTCCTTGACGAAGACCGTCCGGTCCCGGCCCAGCTTCGTCAGGTGCGCGACGACCTCGGCCGCGTCGGTCACGGTGACGGTGCCGCCGTCGGCGGTGGGCAGCTCCACGTGCCCCTCGTCGACGAGGGTGACCAGGGGCTCGTGGACGACCGTGACGTCGCCGCGGGCGATCATCATGCGCAGGAACGCGGTGGAGAGCGCCCGGGGGTGCGCCCACATGGCGATCACCGGCATGCGGGCCTCCCGTACCGCGTCGCCCGGCGCTGCGCCGCGGTACCGCGCTGCGCCGCGCTCACTGCGACCACGACGTGGGCTTGCGGTCCCACCGGTGCGCGCGCAGCGTGTCCAGCAGCCCGGCGTCCAGCGGCGCGCCGTCGCTGACGGCGAGGTTGGCGCGGACGTGCTCGACGCGGCGCATGCCGGGGATCACCGTGCTCACCGCCGGGTGGTGCAGGATGAACCGCAGCGCCAGCTCCGGCATGGTCATCCCCGCCGGCACGTCGGCGGCCAGCCGCTCGGCGCGCTCCACGCTGGGCAGCAGATTCTCCGGCCCGAAGTACGTGCTGCGCCAGTCCTCCTCCGGCCAGGTGCTGTCGGCGGTCAGCGTGCCGGTCAGCGTCCCCTCGTCGAACGGGACCCGGGCGATGATCGCGATGTCGTCGCGCTGGGCGCGCGGGAACAGCTCGTCCTCCGGCGCCTGGTCGAAGATGTTGTAGATGACCTGCACGACGTCGATCAGGCCGGTGTCGAGGGCGGCGTGGCAGTTCGTCGGCTCCCACCGGTTGACGCTGATCCCGACACCCTCGACCACGCCCTCCCGCTTGAGGTCCGCGACGGCCTCCTGCCAGCGGCCGTCGGCGGCCCACCGGTCCTCCCAGACGTGGAACTGGAGCAGGTCGATCCGGTCCACGCCGAGGTTCTCCAGGCTGCGGTGGGTGAACTCGCGGATGTGCTCGGCCGGGAAGACGTCGTCCAGGCTGTCCTGGGGGCCGGGTGGCCACTCGCGGTTCTTCGGCGGGATCTTGGTGGCCAGGTACAGCCGGCGGTCCGGGTGCCGGCGCACCAGGCCGCCGAGGAGCTGCTCACTGACGCCCCGCCCGTAGACCCAGGCGGTGTCGAAGAAGTTGCAGCCCCGCTCCACCGCCTCGTCCAGGCAGGCCGGTGCGGTGTCGTAGTCCCAGCCGGTGAAGCCGCCGGGCCCACCGCCGATGCCCCACATCCCGTATCCGACCTCGCTGACCTGCCAGCCGAGCCGACCCATCCTGCGGTATCGCATTCCACTCCCTCATCCGTGCCGGTCACCGCGTCACGCGCGGCCGTTCACCCTGGTCCCGCCGGCAGCAGCAGCCGGTCGGCCTCCCGCGGCACGTGCTCGCCCAGCCAGGCGCGGTAGGCGCCGACGGACGGGCCGAGCCGGTGGTCGCTGAAGCCCCGGTGCCGTTCCAGCTCGGCGCAGCCGTCGCGCCGGAAGAGCCGGGGGTTGTCGGTGAGCAGCGTCGCGAAGACCGCGCGCAGCGGCTCCTCGTCGGCGCCCGCGCCGGGCGGGAAGAGGGCCAGCAGCACGGCGGCGTCGCGGTCGCCCTCGTCCGCCGCCTCGCGCAGCCCCGCCAGGAACCGCCCGCAGCTCACCCGGGGCAGGGCGTCCGGGCCGGCCATCGGCAGGTCGGTGAAGTCGACGCTCACCGGGTGCAGGACGTGCAGCGTGCCGCCCCACTGGCGCGGGTCGACGACCGTGGCGACGATCCGCCGGGCGGCCCAGTCCACCGGCGTCCAGTCGGAGCGCACGGGCGCGTCGGGCCGCATCCGCAGCCGGTGGCAGGCCGCCAGCAGCAGGTGGGTCAGGGCCCGGGGGTTGGGGTGGCCGTCGTCCGCCGCGGGCATCACCTCGCCGAGGCGCAGCACCGTGATGGTCGCGCCCCGCCGCCGGGCGTCGTCGAGGTAGCGCTCCGCCACCCACTTCGACCGGCTGTAGCCGCTCGTCGGCGGGACGGCGAGGGCCGGGTCGTACGTCTCGGGCAGCGGCTGGGGATGGCGGGCGGCCTCGCTGTCGAGGACGCCGAGGGTGGAGACGTGGTGCAGCGGCTTCGGCCGGCCCGTCAGGCACAGCCGCAGCAGCTCGGCGGTGCCGAGGACGTTCGCGGCGCGGTGGGCCCGGTAGTCGAACAGGAAGTTGACCAGCGCCCCGGCGTGCAGCACGAGGTCGCAGTCGTGGGCCAGCCGGTCCCACGCCTGTGGGGTCAGGCCGAGGGCCGGCTGGCCGAGGTCGGCCGCGTACCCGTGCAGGCGCAGGCCGTGGCCGGGCCGCCACAGGCCCCGCTCGGCCAGCGCGCGCACGACGCGGGCGGTGGCCTCGGCGTCGTCGGCCGCGCGGGCCAGGCACAGCACCCGGACGTCGGTGGTGGCGAGCAGCTCGTGGACCAGGCGCGCGCCGACGAATCCGGTGGCCCCGGTGACCAGGACCGTACGCGGCGCCCGGCGCCGGCCGACGGGGCGTACGGGCAGGTCGGCCGGGACCTTCGCGTCCCGCTCCACCAGCTCTTCCTCGGTCTCGGCGGGGTCGGCCGCGCGCAGCCGTACCGCGAGCGCCCGGGCGAGCCGGGCGGCGCTGCGGTGGGTGAACAGGTCCTGCACGCCGACGCGGAGGCTCTGGTCCGCGCCGAGGGCGGTGACCACGTCGAGGGCCTGGAGCGAGTCACCCCCGGCGTCGAGGAAGTCGGTGTCGGGGGTGAGGTCGGGCCGGCCGAGGACCGTCCGGAACACCCCCAGCACGCGGTCGGGCAGCGTCCGCGCCTCGGCGGGCACGGCCGACGGGCGGGTCCGGTCGGCGAGCGTACGGTCCAGCCAGGCCTCCAGCGCCCGCCGGTCGACCTTGCCGTTGCCGGTCAGCGGCAGCGCGTCGCGCACGACGACGTGCCGGGGCACGTGGGTCCGGGGCAGCAGCCGCCGCAGGTGCGCCCGCACCTGCGGCTCCGTCACCTCGGGGTCGGCGGCGAGGAAGAGGGCCAGCGACTTCCCCCGGTGCTCGCGGGCCAGCAGGACCTTCGCCTGCCGTACGCCGGCCAGCCGGGTGGCGGCGGTCTCGATCTCGCCGGCCTCGATCCGCACGCCGTTGACCTTGAGCTGGTGGTCGCGGCGGCCGGCGAAGTGCAGCCGGCCGTCGGGGGCGATCCGGCCGAGGTCGCCGGTGCGGTAGAGCCGCGGGCCCGGGATGTCCGGCAGCGGGTTGGGCACGAACACCTCGGCGGTGCGGGCCGCGTCGCCGAGGTACCCCTCGCCAAGACACACGCCGCCGATGACGATCTCGCCGGTCTCGCCGGGCGGCAGGGGCCGCAGCTCGGCGTCCACCACGGCGGCGTAGCAGTTGTCGATGGGCCGGCCGATGGGGATGACGTCGCCGTCGGATCGGGCGACGGTGTGGAAGATCATGCCGATCGACGCCTCGGTGGGGCCGTAGCCGTTGGTGACCGCCACCTCCGGCACCAGCTCGACCAGGCGGTGCACCGCCCACGGGTCGATCTCCTCACCGCCGACGATCACGTTGCGCAGCGACGCGACGGCGCGGCGGGCGGCCGGGTCCCGGTCCAGGACCGAGACCAGCGCGCCGAGCACGCTCGGCACGAAGTCGGTCATCGTGACGGCCTCGTCGGCGATGGCCCGGACGGTCCGCTCGACGTCGAGGAACCCGCCCTCGACCGGCACCACCGTCCGGCCGCCGGTGGTCAGCGGCCAGAACATCTGCCACACCGACGAGTCGAAGGTGTGCCGGCTGTTCTGGAGCACCACCTCGTCGCCGGTCGCCGCGAAGTGGCGGGTCATGAACCGCAGCCGGTTGGCGATCCCGTCGTGCCGGTTCAGCGCGCACTTCGGGGTGCCGGTGGTGCCCGAGGTGAAGATGCCGTAGATCAGGTCGGCCGGGCCGATCGGCACGCCGGGCCGGCGGCGGGTCGGGGTGATCTCGTCGAGGTCGACGGGCAGGCAGGGGACGTCTCCGGTCTCGGGACGCGGGCCGGAGCCGCGTACCACCGCGAGCCGGGGCCGGACCACCCGCAGCGAGGCGTGCAGCCGGTCCGCCGGCCAGCCGGGATCGACGGGTACGAAGGCCGCGCCGAGCTTCATCAACGCCAGGTCGACGACGGGCAGTTCGAGCCCGTCGGCGAGCAGGACGGGCACCACGTCGCCCCGCCGGACGCCCCGCCCGGCCAGTGCGGCGGCGACGCCGTTGGCCAGGTCGTCGAGTTCGCGGTAGGCCAGCGAGCGGCCCCGGAACGACACCGCCCGACGGTGCGGGTGCCGGTCGACGCGCTCCTCGACCATGGCGGGCACGGCGAGGAAGGGCCGGTCGTCGTACGGCGTCCCGGCGGCCGCCGCAGGGGTGGCGGTGCACCGGCAGGTGGGTCCGTCGGAGACGGCAACCGCCGCCGCGTATCCGGTGTCGCCCGCCCTCATCACGCCTCCTGTCCCCGAGCTCGCCCGGCCTGTCGTCACGCCGCGGACGGGACGAATCCGACCCGACGCACAGCAAGGGTAGTTATCGTCACCGGTCGATGCCCTGGCTGTTGGTCAAGGACATTAGAGGGCCGACCGAGGGGAGGGAACATGCAACTTTCTGCTACATCGATTTCCGTCACTCGAAAGTGGCGACCGCGCCCCCGAGCGGCTCCCCGCGCACCGCCCGTCCGGCGGACAGGCCCTCCACCAGGGAATCCTTCGCCCACACGCCGGCGTACACGGAGATTCCACGCTGGACCGTCGGGCGCGCGCGGAGGCGGGTCGGCGGGGCGGACGGACCGCCCCGCCGCGCGGACGAGCAGGCACGATGACGGGCGGTAGCCGGCGCGGGCCGCCGGACCGGCGGCGGCTGAAGGTGACGCGCGGTCAGGAACGGGACGGGCACACGCGCGAGGTCCGACCGGACGAGCCGGCCGGACCCCGGAGGGCGGTTCCGATCCAGCCGCCGACGAGGCCACGGCGGGCTCGCCGGCGCAGCCGGTACGGCGGGTCGCGGTGTCCCCCTCGCCGATCACCGCCGTCACCGCGCTCAGCTCACCCGGCGCTCGTGGCCCTGCCAGAACCGCTCCCGCAGCTCGCGGCGCAGGACCTTGCCACTGGGGTTGCGGGGCACCCGGTCGATGAACTCGTAGTGCAGCGGCTGCTTGAAGCCGGCGAGCTGGCCGCGCAGGTGCAGCGCCAGGTCGCGCTCGGTGAGCTGCTGACCCTCCACCGGCACCACGAACGCGTACACGGCCTCGCCCCAGCGCTCGTCGGGCACGCCCACGACCGCCGACTCGGCGACCAGCGGGTGCCGGCTGATGACGTTCTCGACCTCGACGGGGTAGACGTTCTCCCCCGCCACGATGATCATGTCCTTGATCCGGTCGCGGATGAACAGGTAACCGTCCTCGTCGAGCAGGCCCGCGTCCCCGGTGACGACCCACCCGTCGACGAGCGTCTTCGCCGTGGCCTCCGGCAGGTTCCAGTACTTCACCATCACGCCCGGCGACCGCAGCCAGACCTCGCCGACCTCGCCGGGGGGCAACGGGTTGCCCTTGTCGTCCACGATCTTGACCTCGAAGCCCGGGTACGGCAGCCCCGCCGACTGCATCTTGCCGCTGTCGGGGGTGTGGTCGGCCGGGGGCAGGCAGACCGCGGAGTTGCCGGTCTCGGTGAGGCCGTAGATCTGGGCGAACTCGCAGCCGAAGCCCTCGATGCAGCGGGCCAGCAGCGCCGTCGAGATGGGCGCGCTGCCGTAGACGATCTTACGCAGCGAGGCGAAGTCCGCCTTGGTGACGCCGGGCTCGGCGAGCAGCAGCCGCAGCATCGAGGGCACCGCGAGGATGGTGGTGACCCGCAGGGTCCTGATCAGCTCCACCGCACCGGCCGTGGTGAACTCGCGCATCACCACGTTCGTGGCGCCCGCGGCGAAACCCATCGCCGCCCACGACAGGCCGCCGATGTGGAAGCCGCCGTTGCAGAGGAGGCTGACGTCGCCCTCGCGCAGGTCGAGCCAGTCCAGGTTCTCCGAGGCGAGCCCGTCGCGTACCGCGAGGAAGCTGCGGTGCGCCAGGACGACGCCCTTCGGCAGGCCCGTCGTTCCGCTGGTGTACATCTGCGCCAGCGGCGTGTCGGGCGTGACCTTGGCCAGCACGTTCGCGTCCGGCTGCGCCGACACCCAGGCCGCGAAGCCGGCGCGGGCCACGCCGTCGGAGTCCAGCGCCACCACCTGCCGCAGCATCGGCAGTTCCGGCGCCAGCTTCTCGGCGACGACGGCCGAGTCGGAGTCGACGAAGAGCAGGGCCGCCCCGGAGTCCCGCAGGATGTGCTCGACCTCGCCGGCGGCCAACCGCCAGTTGATCGGTACGAAGACCACGCCGGCCTTCGCCGCCCCGAAGAACAGGTCGTAGAAGTGCTCGGACTCCCTGCCCAGGTAGGCGATGCGGTCACCGGGGCGCAGGCCCGCCGCCTGGAGGCCGCGCGCGACCTGGTTGCTGACGCGGTGCAGGGTGGCGTAGTCGACGCGCCGGCCCTCGCAGATGATCGCGACGGCGTCCGGCTGCTGGGCGGCGTACCTGCGCACCACGTCGACGAGCGTGCGCAACTGAACAGTCACCGGGGTCCTCCTCAGGGGGCGTACGGGTGGGGGCGACTCACGCCGCGTCGGCCGCGAGGCGCATGCCGGGCGGGTCGACCAGCGCCATCCGCACCGCGCCCTCGGCGATGCCGCCGTTGCCGTCCCGGAAGCGCCAGGGCATGTCGATGATCTGGACGAACTCGCCCTCCGCGCTCGCCAGCCCGTTGGCCGCGGTGACCGTCGCGGACTTGAGGTACCGGGTCTTTGCACCGGCGTGCGGGCGCAGGGCGTCCGCCAGCAGTACCGGGTCGTCGGCGAATGTCGCCCACCCGTCCGGCGCGCCGTTTCCGACCGGCGATGCTGCCATCGCTGTTCCCCCTTTGTGCACGAGCGCGGACTGAACGTAATCGGCGCCCGTCCATCACCCGGTAACAGCGAAAGAACTGGCCGCGCGGGCCCGACCGACCCGATCGGTCCGGCAGCGTGTCGGAGGTCAGCGGCAGTCGGTGGGCAGTGGTGCGGTCGACAGCAGGGCCGGGCGCATCGCCTGGATCCGCGCCGAGGGCCCGGTGCCGAGTTCGCCCAGCGTCAAGGGCCAGCCGGAGCACGCACGCGAGGGCCCGGCCGGACGAGCCGGCCGGGCCCCGGGGGTGGTGCGGTTCAGCCGCCGAGGCTCGCCGCCGCGGAGGCGATCGCCGGGGCGAAGGTGCTCACCTGGGTGTAGACGCCGGGGTACGAGGGCCGGGCGCAGCCGTTGCCCCAGCTCACGATGCCGACCTGGATCCAGGCGTTGCTCGCGTCCCGCCGGAACATCGGGCCGCCCGAGTCCCCCTGGCAGGTGTCGATGCCGCCGCTGGCGTAGCCGGCGCAGATCTCCTCGTTCGCGATGATCTGGCCACCGTAGTAGGAGTTGCAGGTCGCGTCGCTGACGAACGGCACGGTGGCCTTGCGCAGGTAGCGCTGCTGCGCGCCGCCCTCGCGGGTGGCACCCCAGCCGGCGACCGTGAACGTGCCGTTGTCGTACGCGGTGCTGGTGGCGATCTTCAGCGTCGGGAGCGTGGTGACCGGCGTGGCCAGCCGGATCAGGGCCCAGTCCTTGCCGTTGCCGTTGTAGCCGGGCGCCCGGTAGACGTAGTTCGAGCGGACCTGGATCCGGCTCGACGACTGGAGGTCCACCACGCCGAGGATGGCGGTGATGCTGGTGTTCGTGCCCGTCCTGCCGACGCAGTGCGCGGCGGTCAGCACCAGGTTCGGGCTGTAGAGGGAACCGCCGCAGCCCATGGAGAGCCGGACCATGAAGGGGAACTCGCCCTGCGCGGCCAGCGTCCCGCCCACGACGTACGGGGTCACCTCGGGCCCGGGCTTGGCGGAGGCCGGAACGGCCAGGACGAACGAGCCGGCGGTGACCGCCACCAACGCGGCGGCCAACCGGCCGACGAGTGTGCGCCAACGGACCATGGGAGCCTCCCGAACCCTCGCGACGCGCCGAGGCGGCGCGCCGGAAACCGATGGCGGGAGCCTATGGAGATCTATCGATGGATGGCAATGCCCCGACACATCCCGCGTCGGTCATACCGCAGCCGACCGGAATTCGGCGCGCCGGACGCGCACCGCCCGTTTTGCGCCGGGACCGCCCGGGTACGGCCTTCACATGGACACGAACACGAAGGCACACCTCGTTGGCGGACCCCGGGACGGCAGCACCATCGACACGGGCGGCGACGCCCTGCTGGAGGTGGAGATCGACGGCATGATGCACCGGTACATCCGGACCACGAAGCAGCACGGCGACGACGGCACGGTCTACAACTACGACGGAATGGTGGCGCCGGACGGCGGGGAGCCCGGCGTCGAGGACCCGGAGGCCCGGGTGGCCTCCCCGAAGGCGGACGCGGAGGGCCACGGCGGGAAGCACTGATCCCGCGGATCAGCCCCGGCCGGGCGCGGATGAACCGCGGCCGGCCGGGTAAGCAGCCGGCGACCTGGTGGAACGACCGGAGGTCGCGAGACGCCGCGACCGGGCGCGCGGGCGGGCGGCGCAGGCCGTCCCGCCCGGGCGTACGGTCAGTTGTTGCTGATCCAGTTCCAGGCCGACACGACCCACTCGGTCTGCTGGAGGTAGGCGATCCCGAGACCGGCCAGGAAGACCGCCGTCACCAGGTGCGCCCCGCGCGCGCTGCGCCGTACCCGGCCCAGCTGACGCTCCAGCACCACGCGGCCGAGCAGCCGCGCCAACGCGAAGAGGCCGGCGGCCACCAGCAGGCTCATCAGGAAGATCAGGAACGGGCCGCCCAGGTTCCCGCCGCCCGAGATCGCCCAGATCCCCCAGCAGACGAAGGCGAAGAGCGCGCCGGCGGCACTCCACTCGCCGCCGCGCTTCAACTGCTCGACGTGCCAGCTCAGCGGCCGGCGCGGGGCAGTCGCGCCCGGCCACCCGGTGCCCGTCGGCTCGTGCTCGACGACGGGGAACGGCTCGGTGCGCGTCGTACGGGGCTGCCCGACCGACGCCACCCCCCGCTGGAACGCGTCGCGCTGCGGCGGCACCCCGGCACCGGGCTGCGGCGGCACCTCGACGGTCCGCTCGGCCCACGGCTGCGTCTGGTCGACCATCTCGTCCCCTCCCCTGGACCGACGGCGACCACCGGCCGCCGTCTGTTCCGAGGGTAGCCAGCCGGCAAACCGGTCGCCGAGGCCGTACCGGGGCGCGGGCCCCGATCCGCCGGCCCACGGCGGGGGCGGTCGACCCGGCGACGGCCGACGGGCGCGTCGTCGTGACCGAGGTCACCAGCCACCCCGCTCGGCACGCGCCGGATGCGCGAGCCGGCGCCGACCGGGCCGGGGCGGTACGGTCGGCAGATGGGCGACACGGAGCGACGCCGGCGCCGGCTACGGCACCCGAGCGGTGACACGGGCGGGACCGAGGGCCCGAACGCGACGACCGCCGGGGTGCACGACGGCCCCGAGCCGCCGCGTGGCCGCCGGGGCGGCCCGGGTGACGAGGGCGATCGCGGCCTGCGTGGTCTCGTCGGTCCCGGCTCCTCCCAGGTGAGCGTGACCGCCGCGATGCGGGCCCGCGACGCCGCCCGCCCCACGGCCGAGGACCTGGCCGAGGCCGAGGAACGCGTCGTGATCATCCGCCGCAACTGGACGCCCCGGGAGGACCTCCCCCGCCGCTGACCCGGATCCCGGGGGCGGCCGGGTGTCGGTCAGGGGAGCGTGGGGAGCTGGCGGGTGGTCTCGTAGTCGGCCACCTGGGCGATCCGGCGGGCGTGCCGCTCGTTGCCCGAGAACGGGGTCGTCAGGAACGCCTCGACGATGGCGGTGGCCTCGTCCAGCGTGTGCTGGCGGGCGCCGACCGCGACGACGTTCGCGTCGTTGTGCTCGCGGGCCAGCTGGGCGGTGTCGATGCTCCAGGCGAGAGCCGCCCGGACGCCGGCCACCTTGTTCGCGGCGATCTGCTCGCCGTTGCCCGAGCCGCCGATGACCACCCCGAGGCTGCCCACGTCAGCCACCACCCGGTCACCGGTGTGCAGGCAGAAGGCCGGGTAGTCGTCGTCCGGGTCGAAGGCGTGCGGGCCGACGTCGACAACGTCGTGCCCCTCCTTGGTCAGGTGGTTGACCAGGTGCACCTTCAACTCGAAACCGGCGTGGTCGGATCCCAGGTAGACGCGCATACCGCGCAGTCTGTCAGGCGCGCCTCTGGGACGACGCGCGGGCGGCGCCCCGGAGGCGGATTCGTCACAGGATCAGCGGGGCAGCTCGGCGACCACCAGGCCGCCGCGCGCCTTCGGGGTGAACCAGGTGCTCTTGCGCGGCATCTTCTCCCGCGCCAGGTTGACCGCGACGAAGTCGTCCACCGTCACCGGGGCGACCAGCACCGCCAGCTCGGCCCGGCCCGCGTCGACCTCGCCGGTCAGCCAGCTCGCCGGGTAGTCGCCGCCGACGTAGGTGATCCGCTTGTCGCCCGGGTCGAGCCCCAGCGCGTCGCGCAGCAGCAGCCGCTCGACCAGGGCGTGGTCCAGGTTCTCCAGCCGGTTGTCGCCGACGTGCGGCAGGGTGACCGCGTACCCCCGGCCGGCGAGGCGGAGGTGAACGGTGCCGCCGGCCGCCGGAACCTCGACCGGGCCGTCGATCGGGCTGATCTCCGCGCCGGCGGCGCGGAGCCGGGCGAGCAGGTCGTCGGCGGTGGTGGTCAGCTCGCTGACCAGCCGGTTGTAGGGCTGGATCGCCACCGACGCCGGGGTCGTGACCACCGACAGGAAGCGCGGCAGCCCGCCGGTCTGCGCGGCCAGGCTGCGGTGGTTGCCGTCGGCCACGACCAGCTCGCCGCCGCCCGCGAGGGCGGTCAGCTCGTCCTGGCGCGGGCCCGGCCCCAGCAGCCAGATGGCGTGGGTGCGCCCGGCCTGGTCGGTGTCGGTCGCCGCCGGCGCGCCGGCCGCGTCGGTCGCCGCCGCGAGGGCCGCGTGCAGCTCGTCGCCGCGCCCGGTCTGGAGCAGGAGTACGGGCGACAGCAGGTGGCCCAGGGCCTCGGCGAGCGCCACCCGCTCCCGCACCTTGGCGATGAAGACGTCCTCGTTGCGGATGACCAGGCCGGGCTCGTCGGCCCGGGTGGAGATCTGGTCGGTGTCCACCATGGCGAAGAGCCCGTACGCGTTCTCCTCCCCCGGCGCGCTGATCCGGTAGAGGACCACGACCTGCTCGGCGGGCGTGTAGCTGCCGTCGGCCTTGGCCTCGGCGAGCCGGGTCACCGCGTCCGGCAGGGCGTCGAGGAAGGACTTCCCCAGGCTCTCCGGCGCCCGGTGCGGCATCTCGATGCCGAGGGCACTGTGCGGGTTCGCCTCGATGATCGCGGTGATCTCCGCGTCGTCGGCGAACTCGTCGTAGTTCTGCGCGCCGGTGCCGCCAGTGGTGATCCAGGCCCGGGCGATCGGATGCACGACCGTCATGGGCGGAGACGCTACCGGCGACGCGAGTCCCACCGACGCGGGACCCGCGCGGGGTCCACCAGATGAAAGAGCTACCGGAGCCGGTGCGCCGGAATCAGGCGGTGCGGTCGGACTGTCCCGCCGCCCGGCGGTGCCGGCCGCCCGGCGTGGGGCCGCCCGCCGGGCGGCGACCCGGCGCACCCGGTCCGGCGGGCACGATCCTCCGGGTCCCGGCCGCCGCGACCGGCACCGGCCGGTGCTCGGCCGGCGGGGTGAGCCGGGAGGTGGCCGGCACGCGGGCGACGCCGACCACGATCGGCGGGGCGAGCAGGTCCACCATGTGGGCGGGAAGGTCGGGACGGACCGCCGGCCAGCGGGAGTCGTCGACCGACCAGTACGCCGCCTCCGGGCGCTCGGTCACCTCCTCCCGGGTCGACGGATCGTCACCGGGCACACGGTGCTTGGCCATCGGAACTGCCTCCACGAGCTGCGGGGTGCGGCCCTGCGGGTCGCTGCGGCGGACACCCGGGCCAACGATCCCGCCGCCACCCCGGTGACGCACCGCCCACCCTCTCCCCGGCCCCGCCCCATCCGTGGATCGAGGGGTTCGGGTCGAGGATCCGACGCGAACCCCTCGATCGGTCCGGAGGGTGCCCACGGGAGGGCCGGGGATGCAGTGGTCAGTCGAAGATGGGGTCGCGGTCGCGGGAGCGCTTCAGCTCGTAGAAGCCCGGGGTGCCGGCGACCAGCAGGACGCCGTCCCAGAGCCGGCCGGCGGCCTCCCCCTTCGGCGCCGGGGTGACCACCGGGCCGAAGAAGGCGACGGTGCCGCCGTCCGGGCCGGGCGCGTGGATCACGGGAGTGCCGACGTCGGTGCCGACCGGACGCATGCCGGCCTCGTGGCTGGCCCGCAGCGCCTCGTCGTGGGCGGTGCCCTCGGCGACGTCGGCCAGCGCCGGGTCGAGCCCGACATCGGTCAGCGCGGCGACGAACAGCTCCCGCGTGAGCTTCTCCTGCCCGAGGTGGATCCGGGTGCCGAGCGCGGTGTAGAGCTTCCGGACGGCGTCCTGGCCGTACCGCTGCTGCACCGCGACGCAGACCCGCACCGGGCCCCAGCCGGTCCGCATCAGCTCCTGGTACTGCTCCGGCAGCTCCCGGCCCTCGTTGAGCACCGACAGGCTCATCACGTGGAACCGGATGTCCACGTCCCGGACCTGCTCCACCTCCAGCAGCCAACGGGAGGTGATCCACGCCCACGGGCAGAGGGGGTCGAACCACATGTCTACGGCGGCACGCTCGCTCACGGCTGGTCCCTTCACGACGGGTGCGCCGGCCTCCCGGCGCCTCCTGCGATCTTCACCCCGACGGGTATCGACCGACAGCGGAATGAGAGCGTGACCTCGCCCACCACAGGGTGTTCGTGCATGGAAGACTCGAATCCGGCCGTCACGAGCGGTCGATGACGGCGCCACCAGGGCGTGCGGCGAAACGGGATGGAGACGAACAGTGCCGGGAGTGCGCAACCTGACGCAGGTCGAGGCCACCGAGCGGGCCCGCCTGCTCGACGTGACCGGATACGACATCAGTCTGGACCTCTCGTCCGCCGTACTGGCGGCCGAGGCTCGCACCTTCCGCTCGACCACCGAGGTGCGGTTCCGGTGCGCGGAACCCGGCGCGAGCACCTTCATCGAGCTGGCCGCCGACTCCGTGCGGTCCGCGACGCTGAACGGCACCCCGGTGGACCTGGGCGACTGGTCGGCCGAGAAGGGCCTGACCCTGTCGGGACTGGACAGCGAGAACACGCTCGTCGTCGAGGCGGACTTCGCGTACTCGAACAGCGGGCAGGGGCTGCACCGCAGCGTCGACCCCGTCGACGGTGAGACCTACCTCTACAGCCAGTTCGAGACGGCCGACGCCCAGCGGGTCTACGCGTGCTTCGACCAGCCCGACCTGAAGAGCGTCTACACCTGGCACGCCACCGTCCCGGAGCACTGGAAGGTGATCTCCAACATGCCGGTGGAGCGGGAGGAGGCGGCGGGCGAGGGACTGAAGACGGTCCACCTCGCCCCCTCGGTGCGGATGAGCACCTACATCACCGCCCTCTGCGCCGGGCCGTACCACGAGGTGCGCGACAGCCACGACGGCATCGACCTGGGCGCGTTCTGCCGGGCCTCGATGGCGCCGCACCTCGACTCGGACGACCTCTTCCTGGTCACCAAGCAGGGCTTCGACTTCTTCCACGAGCAGTTCGGCGTGCGCTACCCGCTGCCCAAGTACGACCAGCTGTGGGTGCCCGACTTCAACGCCGGCGCGATGGAGAACTTCGGCTGCGTCACGCACGCCGAGGCGCACTACCTCTTCCGCTCGCAGGTGACCGACTACGAGTACGAGCAGCGGGCCAACACGATCCTGCACGAGCTGGCGCACATGTGGTTCGGTGACCTGGTCACCATGCGCTGGTGGAACGACCTGTGGCTCAACGAGTCGTTCGCCGAGTGGGCCAGCCACTGGTGCAACACCCACGCCACCCGCTTCACCGAGGCCTGGACGACGTTCCTGTCCATCCGGAAGAACTGGGGCTACCGGCAGGACCAGCTCTCCTCCACCCACCCGGTCTACTGCGAGATGCCGGACCTGGAGGCGGTCGAGGTCAACTTCGACGGCATCACCTACGCCAAGGGCGCGAGCGTGCTCAAGCAGCTCGTCGCGTACGTCGGTGAGGAGCCGTTCCTGGCCGGCCTGCGGGCATACTTCGCCAAGCACGCCTGGGGCAACGCCACCTTCGACGACCTGCTCTCCGAGCTGGAGGCGGCCTCCGGCCGGGAGCTGCGCAAGTTCGCCGCCCAGTGGCTGGAGACGGCGCAGGTCAACACGCTGCGGCCGGAGCTGACGATCGGCGCGGACGGCACCTACGAGCAGGTGGTCGTGCTCCAGGAGGCGCCCACCGCGCACCCGGCGCTGCGTACCCACCGGATCGGGGTGGGCCTCTACGACCTGACCGACGGCCGGCTGGTCCGCCGCGAGCGCCACGAGGTCGACGTCACCGGCGACCGGACCGAGGTGACCGCGCTGCGTGGCGTGCCCGCCGCCGACGTGCTGCTGCTCAACGACGACGACCTCACCTACGCCAAGCTGCGCCTCGACGAGCGGTCGATGGCCACCGTGGTGCAGCACATCGCCGGCTTCGAGTCGTCGCTGGCCCGCGCGCTGTGCTGGACCGCCGCCTGGGACATGACCCGCGACGCCGAACTGGCCGCCCGCGACTACGTGGCGCTGGTGCTGGCGGGGCTGCCCGCCGAGACCGACATCAACCTGGTCAACGCCGCCCTGCGCCAGGCCAAGTCGGCGCTCAGCTTCTACGCCGACCCGGCCTGGGCGCCGACCGGCTGGGCGGAGCTGGCCCGCACCGCGCGCACGACGCTGGCGACGGCGGAACCGGGCAGCGGCTTCCAGCTGACCTGGGCCCGCGCGTACGCCACGGCGGCCCGCTCGGCCGAGGACCTGGCCACCCTGCGCGGCTGGCTGGCCGGCACCGACGTCCCGACCGGCCTGTCCATCGACACCGAGCTGCGCTGGGCCGTGCTGGACGCGCTGGTCGCCAACGGCGCGGCCGGTCCCGCGGAGATCGAGGCCGAGCTGGCCGGGGACCGGACGGCCAGTGGCGAACGCGAGGCCGCGTACGCGCACGCGCTGGTGCCGACGGCGGAGAACAAGGCGGCCGTCTGGGCCCAGCTGACCGGCCCGGAGGCGCTGCCGAACTGGCGCAACCGGGCGCTGTTGCAGGGTCTCATCCACCCGGCGCAGATCGAGCTGACGGTGCCCTACCGGGACAGGTACTTCGCCACGGTGGACCAGGTCTGGGGCAGCCGGGACAGCGAGCCGGCGCAGGAGTTCGCGCAGCTGGCGTACCCGGCGTACCTGGTGGACGAGGAGACCGTGGCGGCCACCGACGCGTGGCTGGCCGGCGACGGCCATCCGACGTCGCTGCGCCGGCTGGTGGTCGAGGGCCGCGACGGCGTCGTCCGCGCCCTGCGGGCCCGCGAGCGGGACGCCCGTAGCGCCTGACGTACGCGTCACACGGCGAAGCCCGGTCCGCGTCGCGGACCGGGCTTCGCCACTCAGTGCAGGCGCGAGGCGCGCCGGGGTCGTTCAGCCCTTGCCGGCGTGGCTGGCGAGCTGGTCGAGGCCGTTGATGATGCCGCCGGCCAGGTCGCCGCCGCCGAACGCCGCCACCATCGACAGCGCGGCGAGCCGGGCGTAGGTGTCGGGGATGCGCTTGCGGGCGTGCCGACCGGTGACGATCTCCAGCTGCCGCTGGTTGGGCGACACCGCGATCAGGACCGACCGGTCGGGCTCGGCGAGCTGGCGGTGCAGCCGCTCGGCGTGCTCCCGGATCGGCTCGTCGAGGCCGCCGACGAAGACCGAGAAGACCAGGCCGGTGCCCTGGTCGGCCAGGCGCAGGGCCTCGTCGATGCGCAGCAGCTGGCGGGTCGAGAACGGCCCGTCCAGCACCTCGGGCGGGTTTCCCGTCCCGGCCTGCTTCTCACCAACGGTCACTTGCGCCTCCGGTTCCACCGGCCGGCGGCTCGACGCCGGCCCGCTCGAGCTTGTGGCTGGTCAGCGCCGGCGCCTGCGCGCCCGCTGCCAGGGCGGTGCCGGCCGAGTCGGCCAGCTGCTCCGGCCGGCCCAGGAACCAGACCGGAGTGAAGTCGAAGGACCGGCCCGGTCGGTAGCGCTTGGCGCCGCCACCGCCGCCACCACGGCTACCGGCGTACGCCAGACCGGCGATCACCAGCACCGCGGCCGCCGGGATGCCGACGAAGACCAGCAACGTCTCGGTTACAGACAATCCCAACGCCCCCAGGCGGAAGAAGAGACCTCAAGGATCCGGGTCGGGTGGACGATCATGGCGCCGACCGCCCGACACCGCTGCCATTCACGTTAGCGGAGCCCACGGCCCGCCAGATTGCGGGGTGGCGATCCCATCCGCCACTGGAGTGCTCCAGTTGCGCAGCCGTGGCGAGCAACCTCGCGTCGTCGCCGTACCGACCGGTCAGCAGGACCCCCACGGGCAGCCCCTCGGCGGTGACGCCCACCGGCAGGGACACGGACGGATCGCCCGTCACGTTGAAGACGGCGCAGTACGGCGAGAACCGGCGTTGCCGGTCGAAGTCCTCGGCCGGGTCGCCACCCTCGGCGAACCAGCCCAGCGGCGCCTGCGGCGCGGCGAGGGTCGGGCAGAGCAGCAGGTCGCAGCCGGCGGTGCGACGCACGCCGAGGCGCACCTGCGCCTGGAGTTCGCCGAGCGTGGCGGTGAGGGTGCCGGCGGAGATCGCCGCGCCCCGGGCCCGCAGGTGTCGGGTCAGCGGCAGCAGCGCGCTCTCCCGCTCCGGCGGCACGGGCGCGAGCGCTAGCACGTACCAGACGATCTCGAACAGCGGCCACACGGCGGGCCCGAGGGGCGCGGGGACGTCGACCACCTCGTGGCCGGCGGCGGTGAGCAGCGCCGCCGCCCGGTCCACGGCGGCGAGGCAGTCGGGGTGGACCGGCTCCTCGGCGAGCATCGGGGCGGTGAACCGCCCGACGCGCAGCCGCCCCGGGTCGGCCCCGCGGGCCGCACCGAGCCAGCCGCCCGCGGGCGGGGCGGGTGCCAGGTAGGGCTCGCCGGGCACCGGCCGGGCGAGCACGTCGAGCAACGCCGCCACGTCGGCGACCGTACGCCCGATCGGCCCGTTGGTGGGCAGGCCGTAGGCGCCGGAGCCCACCGGCCCGCCGGAGACCAGTCCTCGGCTCGGCTTGTAGCCGACCAGGCCGCACAGCGACGCCGGGATGCGCAGCGAGCCGCCGCCGTCGGAGCCCTGGGCGACCGGCACCAGACCGGCCGCGACGGCCGCCGCCGCCCCTCCGCTGGAGCCGCCGGCGGTGTACGCCAGGTCCCACGGGTTGCGGGCCGGCGGCGCGACCAGCCCCTCCGAGTAGAGCGAACAGCCCAGCTCGGAGGTGGTGGTCTTGCCCAGGCTCACCAGCCCGGCCGCCGCCATGAACCGGACCACGTCGGCGTCCACCGGCGGCACGAAGTCGGCGAACGCCGCCGAGCCGAAGGTGGTGCGCACCCCGGCGGTGAGGGTGAGGTCCTTGATCGCGGTCGGCACGCCGTGCAACGGGCCGCGCTCGTCGGCGAGAACGGCGTCGGCGGCGCGGGCCGCCGCGCGGGCCCGCTCGCCGGTGACCGTGACGAACGCGCCGACGGTGTCGCCGAGCGCGTCGACCCGGGTCAGGTGGTGCTCGACCAGCTCGACGCTGGACAGCTCGCCTCCGGCGATCGCGGCGGCCTGCTCCAGCGCGGTCAGGTCGTGCGGCTCGGCCATCCCCTCATCCTGCCCGCCCGGTCCCCGCTCCGCCGCACGACACGACCGGCCGGCGGTGCGACGAGCGCCATATCCCCCCGGACATGACCACATCGGGATGACCGGCCACCGGCACCCGGCACAGAGGATGGAGACAGATCGAAGAAGATCACCCCCCACCGGTGGCCCCCGCACCGCCGCCACCGACCCCCACCCCCGCAGGGAGCGTCGCCGTGCAACCCGTACCCGCCCTCCACCCCGGCCCGGGTCGTCGCTGGGCCTCGCGCGCCACCCGTCCGCTGCTGGCCCTCGCCCTGGTCGGCGCGGGCCTGGCCGCCACTCCCGCCGCGCCGGCCGGCGCCCGGGACCTGCCCCCGGCCGCGCCGCTGGCCGCCAACCCGTACGAGCGGGGCCCCGCACCCACCGTGGCCAGCATCGAGGCCACCCGCGGCCCCTTCGCCACCGCGCAGACCACCGTCGCCGCCGGCAGCGTCAGCGGCTTCGGCGGCGGGACGATCTACTACCCGACCAGCACCGCCGAGGGCACCTTCGGCGCGGTCGCCATCTCCCCCGGCTTCACCGCGCGCCAGACCTCGGTCGCGTGGCTCGGCCCCCGCCTGGCCTCGCAGGGCTTCGTCGTCATCACCATCGACACCCGGTCCGTGTACGACCAGCCGGCCAGCCGGGGCACCCAGTTGCTGGCCGCCCTGGACTACCTGACCAACACCAGCACCGTCCGCGCCCGGATCGACCGGAACCGGCTCGCCGTGATGGGTCACTCGATGGGCGGCGGCGGCAGCCTGTCGGCGGCCAGCACCCGGCCCGCGTTGCAGGCGGCGATCCCGCTGACCGGCTGGCACGCCCAGAAGAGCTGGTCGTCGGTGCGCGTACCGACGCTGGTCATCGGGGCCGAGAACGACACGGTGGCCCCGGTCTCGTCGCACTCGGAGCCGTTCTACACCAGCCTGCCGGCCACTCTGGACAAGGCGTACCTGGAGCTGAACGCGGCGAGCCACTCCGCGCCCACCTCGTCGAACGTGACGGTGGCGAAGTACAGCATCTCCTGGCTCAAGCGGTTCGTCGACGACGACACCCGCTACGAGCAGTTCCTCTGCCCGGCCCCCCAGGGCTCGGCGATCGAGGAGTACCGGGACACCTGCCCGCACTCCTGAACCCCACGCTCCGGGGCCGTCGCGCGCACTGGGGGCCGCGACGGCTCCGGATTCCACCCGCCGGGCGGCGCGGGGCCCCTCGGGGACCGCGCCGCCCGGACGCGGCTCAGGAGCGGGTGCCGAGGAACCGCAGGGCGTTGCCGCCGAGCAGCAGGTCGCGCTGTTCCCCGGTGAGGAAGTCCGCCTCCCGCACCACCCGGCCGACCGGCCGCTCCCCCAGCGGGTACGGGTAGTCGCTGCCGACGAGCACCCGCTCGGCGCCCATCGTGTCGACCAGCAGCCGCAGCGCGGGCGTGGAGAAGACCACCGAGTCGACGCAGAACCGGTCGACGTACGAGCTGGGCGGGGCGGTGGAGTCACCGCGTACCAGGTCGCCCCGGCGGTGCCAGGCGTTGTCGGCGCGGCCCAGCCAGAACGGGAAGCTGCCGCCGCCGTGCGCGAAGCAGATCCGCAGCGTGTCGGGCACCCGGTCGAAGACGCCGCCGAGGATCAGCGCCAGCACCGACAGGTGCGTCTCGGCGGGCATCCCGGCGAGCCAGCGGGCCATCCACCGGTCCAGCCGGGGGCCGCCCGGCATGTCCCACGGATGCACGAACACCGGCGCGCCCACCTGGGCGCAGTGCGTCAGGAACTCCACGATCCCGGCGTCGTCCAGGTCGCGGTCGCCGACGTGGTTGCCGATCTCCACGCCGGCGTGCCCAACCGCGAGGCAGCGGTCCAGCTCGGCGCAGGCCGCCTCCGGGTCCTGCAACGGCACCTGGCAGAACGGCACCAGCCGGTCGCCACCGGCGGCGGTGACCTCCAGGGTGAGGTCGTTGAAGATCCGGGCCATCTTCACCGCCTGGTCGGCGGGCCGGTCGTAGCTGAAGAAGACCGGGGTGGGCGAGACGACCTGCACGTCCACGCCGTCGGCGTCCATGTCACCGAGGCGGGTCGGCGCGTCCCAGCACTCCGCCCCGACCGGGCGGAACTCCGTCTCCCCCACCATGATCATGGCCGCCCGCTCGGAGTCGACCCGCAGCCAGGGCCAGCCGGACCCGCCGCACGCCGCGTCGAGGTCCGGCCACCCCTTCGGTACGACGTGCGTGTGCACGTCGACCACGGGAGACCGCGCCGGCCCGGGCCCGGCGGGCATCAGCCCTTGCCCGGGTGCAGCGCGCCGCAGTTCGCGCAGGTACGGGCGGCCTCGTCGGCGTAGAACGCCTGGAACACCGGGGGCAGGTCGGCGGCGATGTCCCTGACCTGCAACTCCACCTCGTGCACCTTGTGCCCGCACTCGGTGCAGTACCACTGGAACTTCTCCAGCGTGCCCTCCTCGCGGACCCGCTCCACGACCACGCCGATCGAGCCGGCCTCGGGTCGCTGCGGCGAGTGCGGGGTGTTGCGCGGCAGCATCCACATCTGGCCCTCGCGCACGTGCACCGTACGCGGCCCCTCCGGGGTCATCAGGTTGACGTGCATGTTGCCCTTGACCTGGTAGAAGAACTCCTCGTACGGGTCGACGTGGAAGTCGGTGCGCTGGTTGGGCCCGCCCACCACCATCACGATGAAGTCGTCGGAGCCCGGGAACATCTCCTTGTTGCCGACCGGCGGCTTGAGCAGGTGCTGGTTCTCCGCGATCCAACCGGGGAAGCTGAACGGCTCCGCGATCTCACTCACGACTGACCTCCTGACGGAAGAAGGGCCACGGCCTGAATCTCGATGAGCAGGTGCGGGTGGGGTAGTTGGTGCACGGCGACGGTGGTGCGGGTGGGGCCGGTGGCGTC
>NZ_JBHMIR010000043.1:0-38993 GCF_048060285.1 Micromonospora sp. LOL_025
TCACCACCACCCACCACGTCGACACCTTCCTCGAAATCGGCCCCGACACCGTCCTCGCCACCGCCACCGCCGCCACCGGCGCCACCACCGCCATCGCCACCACCCGCCGCGGACAACCCGAAACCACGACCCTCACCAGGGCCGTCGCCGCCCTCCACACCCACGGCGTCCGCGTCGACTGGCCCACGTTCTTCGCCGGCGCCCGGACCACCGACCTGCCGACGTACCCCTTCGAACGCCAGCGGTACTGGGTGGAGAACGCGGCCGCGACCGGGGCGGCGAGCCGGCTCGGGCTCGCCGACACCGAGCACCCCCTGCTCGGCGCGGCCGTCGCGCTGCCCGACTTCGCCGGCGTCGTCTACACCGGCCGGCTGTCGACCGGCACCCACCCGTGGCTCGCCGACCACGTCGTCGCCGGCGTCGTGCTCGTCCCGGGTGCGGCGCTCGTCGAACTCGCGGTGCACGCCGCGGACGCGGTCGGCTGCCCGGTGGTGGAGGAGCTGACCACGGTCGCCCCGCTGGTCCTGCCCGCCGACGGCGCGGTGCAGCTGCGGCTGCGCGTCGGCGAGCCGGACGAGCAGGGCCGCCGCACCGTCGAGATCCACTCGCGTGGCGAGCACACCGAGACCTGGACGGCGCACGCCACCGGACTCGTCACCGCGGAGGCGGTCACCGCGCCGGACACCGTGACCGAGTGGCCCCCCGCCGACGCCCGGCCGGTCGACCTGACCGACGCCTACGACCGGCTCGCCGACCGGGGTTACGAGTACGGGCGGGCGTTCCGTGGCGTCACGGCGGTGTGGGAACGCGGCGACGAACTGTTCTCCGAGGTCGCCCTCCCCGAGGCGGACGAGCGGTTCGCGCTGCACCCCGCCCTGCTGGACGCGGCCCTGCACGCGCCGCTGCTGGCCGACCAGGCCGGCACCGGGAGCGCCGTGCTGCCGTTCTCGTGGCAGCAGGTGGTGCTGCACGCCACGAACGCCACCGCCCTGCGGGTCCGGATCGTGCCGGTCGAGTCCGGCTGGGCGATCACCGCGACCGACGGCACGGGCGCCCCCGTGGTGTCGGTGGGCAGGCTGGAGACCCGGCCGGTCGGCGCGCTCGACGCCCGCCCGGGCCACCACGACTCGCTGTACGAGCTGACCTGGACCCCCGTGCCGGCCGCCGGGGAGCAGGACGGGGACGTCCGGGTGCTCGACACGACCACGTTCCCGCCCGGCCCCGCCCCGACGGACACGCCGGCCGGCGTCCGCGCCGTGCTGCACCGCGTCCTCGACGAGCTCACGTCGTGGCTGGCCGAACCCACCGGCTCGCGCATCGTCGTGCGTACCCGGGGCGCGGTGGCCCTGCCCGGCGAGGACGTCACCGACCTCGCGGGCGCCGCCGTGTGGGGGTTCGTCCGCTCGGTCCAGGCCGAGCACCCCGACCGCGTCGTCCTGGTCGACGGCGACGTGGTGCTGGCCGACGACGAGCCGCAGCTCGTGGTCCGCGACGGCGTCCCGCACGCCGCCCGGCTGGCCCGGGCGACCACCGCCGACCCGGTCGACACGGACTTCGGCTCGGGGACGGTGCTGGTCTCCGGTGCCTCCGGCGCGCTGGGCGCGGTGGTGGCCCGGCACCTGGTGGCGGTGCACGGGGTGCGCGACCTGCTGCTGGTGTCCCGTCGGGGCGCGAGCGCGCCGGGCGCGGCGGAGCTGGCGGCGGAGCTGACCTCGTCGGGCGCGTCGGTGCGGTGGGCGGCCCGCGACGTGGCCGACCGGGACGCGGTGGCGGCGCTGGTCGCCGATTGTGAGCTGTCGGCGGTCGTACACGTCGCCGGCGTGCTGGACGACGGTCTGCTGGCGTCGTTGACGGCGGAGCGCCTGGACCGGGTGCTGGCGCCGAAGGTGGACGCGGCGTGGCACCTGCACGAGGCGACGGCCGGGACGGGGCTGTCGGCGTTCGTGGTGTTCTCGTCGGCGGCGGGCGTCTTCGGCAACGCGGGCCAGGCGGCGTACTCCGCCGCGAACGCGTTCCTGGACGCGCTGGTCGTGCGCCGCCGGGCGGCCGGCCTGACCGGGCAGTCCCTGGCGTGGGGCATGTGGGACGGCGGGATGGCGGGCGAGCTGACCGGCGCGGAGCGGCAGCGGTTGGCCCAGGCGGGCGTACGCGCCCTGCCGGTCGACGAGGGCCTGCGGCTCTTCGACGCCGCGCTGACCCGCGCCGCGCCGGTCCTCGTACCCATCGGGCTCGACCTCGGTGTGGTCGACGGCCCGCTCTACCGCGGCCTGGTGCGCCCCCGGACCCGGCGGGCGGCGTCCACCGGAAACGGCCTCGCCGCGCGCCTTGCCGGCAGGTCCGGGCCGGAGTGCGCGGACCTGCTGCTGGACCTGGTCCGCACGAACGTCGCGACGGTGCTCGGGCACCGCGACCCCGACGCCGTCGACCCCGGCCGCGCCTTCACCGAGCTGGGCTTCGACTCGCTCGCCGCGCTGGAACTGCGCAACCAGCTCAACGCCGCGACCGGCCTGCGGCTGCCCGCCACCCTGACCTTCGACCGCCCCAACACCCGCGCGATCGCCGAGCTGCTGTACGAGCGGCTCGTCCCCGACACGGGCGGCGACGGTGGGCTGCCCGAGGACGAGGTCCGCCGCATCCTGCTCGCCATCCCCCTCAGCCGGCTGCGGGACGCCGGCCTGATGGACAGCCTGCTCGAACTGGGCGGCGTACGGGTAGCCGCCGCCGAGCCGGACGCCGCACCGAGCGGGTCCATCGACGACATGGACGCCGACGCACTGATCAGCATGGCGCTCGCCGACCTCGGTGAAGCGACGACGGAAGCGGGGAGCTGACCACATGGCCAACTCGGAGGAGAAGCTCGTCACCGCGCTGCGGGCCTCGCTCAAGGAGAACGAGTGGCTGCGGGAGCAGAACCGCAAGCTGAACTCGACGCTGCGCGAGCCGATCGCCATCGTGGGCATGGCCTGCCGCTACCCCGGCGGGGTGCGGACCCCCGACGACCTGTGGGACCTCGTCGCCGCCGGCGGGGACGGGATCACCGGCTTCCCCACCGACCGCGGCTGGAACGTCGCCGAACTCTACGACCCCACGCCCGGCACGCCGGGGCGGTCGTACACCCGCGAGGGCGGCTTCCTGCACGACGCGGCCCAGTTCGACCCGGAGTTCTTCGGGATCAGCCCGCGCGAGGCGCTGACCATGGATCCGCAGCAGCGGCTGCTGCTGGAGACCTCGTGGGAGGCCTTCGAGAACGCGGGCATCGACCCGACCGGGCTGCGTGGCAGCGACACGGGCGTCTTCGCCGGGATGATGTACCACGACTACGCGGAGAACAACGCCACCGGCGCCATCGCCTCCGGCCGGGTGGCGTACACCTTCGGCCTGGAGGGGCCCGCCGTCACCGTCGACACCGCGTGCTCGTCGTCGCTGGTCGCCCTGCACCTGGCCGTGCAGGCCCTGCGCAACGGCGAGTGCTCGCTCGCGCTGGCCGGCGGGGTCACCGTGATGGCGACCCCGGAGACCTACGTCGCGTTCTCCAAGCAGCGCGGGCTGTCGCCGGACGGCCGGTGCAAGTCCTTCGCCGCCGCCGCCGACGGCACCGGCTTCGCCGAGGGCGTCGGCATGCTGATCGTGGAGCGGCTCTCCGACGCCCGACGCAACGGGCACCCGGTGCTCGCCGTCGTCCGCGGGACGGCGGTCAACCAGGACGGCGCCTCCAACGGCCTGACCGCCCCGAACGGGCCGGCGCAGCAGCGGGTCATCCAGGCGGCGCTGGCCAACGCGCGGCTGTCGGCCAACCAGATCGACGTGGTCGAGGCGCACGGCACCGGCACCACCCTGGGCGACCCGATCGAGGCCCAGGCCATCCTCGCCACCTACGGTCAGGACCGGGACCGGCCGCTGTGGCTCGGCTCGGTCAAGTCCAACATCGGTCACACCCAGGCCGCCGCCGGCGTCGGCGGCATCATCAAGATGGTGCTCGCCATGCGGCACCGGCTGCTGCCGAAGACGCTGCACGTGGACGCCCCGAGCGACCAGGTCGACTGGACCGAGGGCTCGGTCGACCTGCTGACCGAGGCCGTCGCCTGGCCCAGGGGCGCCGAGCCGTCCCGCGCCGGCGTCTCGTCGTTCGGCGTGAGCGGCACCAACGCCCACGTGATCATCGAGGAGCCGCCCGCGCAGGAGACCGCGCCGCCCGCCGAGGCGGCGACCGGGCCCGTGCCCTGGGTGCTCTCCGGCCGTACGCCCGAGGCCCGCCGCGACCAGGCGGCCCGGCTCGCGGCCCACCTCGACCTGCACCCCGCCGCCCCGGCCGACGTCGCCGCCGCCCTGGCGACGCGCGCCCGGTTCGAGCACCGGGCGGTCGTGGTCGGCGCGGACCCCGCCGAGCTGCGGGCCGGCCTGGCCGCCGTCGCGGCGGACGAACCCGCGCCGACCGTCGCCACCGGCGCCGCGCTGGGCGACGAGCCCCGGGTCGTCTTCATGTTCCCCGGCCAGGGCTCGCAGTGGGCGGGCATGGCCGTCGAGCTGATGGACACCGCCGAGGTGTTCGCGGACCGGATGGACGAGTGCGCGCGGGCCGTCGACGCGTTCACCGACTGGTCGCTGCTGGACGTCGTGCGGGGCGTGCCCGGCGCGCCGTCGCTCGACCGGGTGGACGTGGTGCAACCCGTGCTGTTCGCCGTGATGGTGTCGCTCGCGGAGCTGTGGCGGTCGTACGGCGTGCGGCCCGCCGCCGTGGTGGGGCACTCGCAGGGCGAGATCGCCGCCGCCGTCGTCGCCGGCGCGCTCAGCCTCGACGACGGCGCCCGCGTGGTCGCGCTGCGCAGCCGGGCCATCGCCGCCGGGCTGGCCGGACGCGGCGGCATGGCCTCGGTGGCGGCGCCCCGGGCGGACGTGCAGGAGCGCCTCGCCCGGTGGGGCGACCGGATCTCCGTCGCGGCGGTCAACGGTCCCGCCGCGACCGTCGTCTCCGGCGAGCCCGACGCCCTCGCCGAGCTGCTGGCGGCGTGCGAGGCCGACGGCGTGCGGATGCGGATGATCCCGGTGGACTACGCCTCGCACTCCGCGCAGGTCGAGGCCATCCGGGACGAGCTGCTGCGCGTCCTCGCCGACGTCCGGCCGCGCAGCGCCGACGTGCCGCTTTACTCCACGCTCACCGGCGAGGTCGTCGACACCGCCACCCTCGACGCCGGGTACTGGTACGCGAACCTGCGCGGCACGGTCCGGTTCGAGGAGGCGATCGACCGCCTGCTCGCCGACGGGCACGACGTCCTCGTGGAGATCAGCCCCCACCCCGTGCTCGGCATGGGGGTACGCGAGATCCTGGACCGCGCCGACGCCCCGGCCGCGCTCGTCGCCTCGCTGCGGCGCGACGAGGGCGGCCTGTCGCGCTTCCTGCTCTCCCTGGGCGAGGCGTACGTCCGCGGGGTCGCCGTCGACTTCTCCCGGCACACCCGCGGCGTCCCGGCCCCGCTGCCGACGTACGCCTTCCAGCACCAGCGGTACTGGCAGCTCGCGGCGGCGTCCGCCGTGGACGCGCGCGGCCTCGGCATCGACGTCGTCGGCCACCCGCTGCTCGGTGCCGCGCTCACCGTCCCGGAGCGGGACCTCGTCGTGCTCGCCGGCCGGATCAGCCTGGAGACGCACCCGTGGCTGGCCGACCACGCGGTCCTGGACACCGTCCTGCTGCCCGGCACGGCGCTGGTCGAACTCGCCGTCCGCGCCGGCGACGAGGTCGGCTGCCCGGCGGTCGAGGAACTCGTCATCACCACCCCGCTCGTCGTCCCGGCGCACGGCGGGGTGGCCCTGCGGCTCACCGTGGAGGCACCGGACGAGCACGGCCGCCGCGCGCTCGGTCTCTACGGGCAGACCGACACCGAGGCAAAGATCGGCATGTGGACCCGGCACGCCACCGGTGTCCTCTCCGCCGCCACGGGAGCGGGGGAGCGCCTCACCGAGTGGCCGCCCGCCGACGCGTCGGCCGTCGACGTCGGTGATCTGTACGACCGGCTCGCCGGGCTCGGCCTCCAGTACGGCCCGGTGTTCCAGGGCCTGCGGGCCGCGTGGCGGCGGGGCGACGAGACGTTCGCCGAGGTGGCCCTGCCGCAGGGGATCGACGTCGACGGGTTCGGCCTGCACCCGGCGCTGTTCGACGTCGCCCTGCACGCCCTCGCCGCGGACGTCGGGGACGGCGCGGCGAAGCTGCCGTTCTCGTGGAACGGCGTGACGCTGCACGGGGCCGGCGCGACGAGCCTGCGCGTCCGGCTCACCAGGACGGGAGCGGACAGCGCGACGCTGCTCCTCGCGGACCACACGGGCGCCCCGGTGGCCACCGTGGCGGCGCTCACCGTACGCACGGTGGCCCCGCAGGCCCTCAAGGGACGCAGCGGCTTCGTCGAGTCGCTGTTCCGGCTGGAGCAGGTGCCGCTGACCGCCGCCCGGGGCGAGCGCGGTACGTGGCAGACGCTGGGCGGCACGGCGGTCTTCGACGCGCCGCCGGTGGCGCTGGCCGACGTGGCCGCCGACACGCTGTTCCTGCCGTGCTTCTCCGACGCGCCCGGCATCTCCGGGGTGGCCGACCTCACGGCGTACGCGCTGGGCACGATCCAGCAGTGGCTCGCCGATGCCCGGCAGGCCGAGACCCGGCTCGTCGTGGTGACCCGCCCGGACGACCTCGCCGGCGCGGCGGTGCACGGCCTGGTCCGCTCCGCGCAGGCGGAGAACCCGGGGCGGATCGTCCTGCTGGAGGCCGACGACACCGCCGACGAGCTGGTGGCGGCGGCGCTGGCGACGGGCGAGCCGGTGCTCACCGTCCGCGACGGCGTCGTGCGCGCGCCCCGCCTGGCCCGGGTGCCCGAGCAGGACGTCGCCGGGCCGGCGGTGTTCGGTCCGGACAGCAGGGTGCTCGTCACCGGCGGCACCGGCACCCTGGGCGGGCTGGTCGCCCGCCACCTGGTCACCGCGCACGGCGTACGCGATCTCGTGCTGACCAGCCGCCGCGGCCTCGCCGCCGCCGGTGCGGAGGAGCTGCGCGACGAACTCACCGAGCTGGGCGCGACCGTGACGGTGCTGGCGTGCGACGTCGCGGACCGCGAGCAGGTCGCGGCCCTGCTCGCGGCGCACCCGGTCACCGGCGTCGTGCACACCGCGGGCGTGATGGCCGACGCCACCATCGCCACGCTCACGCCGGAGCGGCTCGCCGAGGCGCTGCGCCCCAAGGTGGACGCGGCCTGGCACCTGCACGAGCTGGCCGGCGACGTCACCGCCTTCGTGCTGTTCTCCTCGGCGGCGGGCATCTTCGGCAGCCCCGGCCAGGGCGCCTACGCGGCGGCGAACGCGCTGCTCGACGCGCTCGCGGCGCGACGCCGGGCCGCGGGCCTGCCCGCCCACTCGCTCGCCTGGGGGCTGTGGGCCGAGCGCAGCGAGATGACCGCCGACGTGGGCGGCGCGCAGCTGAGCCGGATGGCGCGCAGCGGCATGAGCGAGCTGTCCAGCAAGGACGGCCTGGCGCTGTTCGACGCCGCGATCCGGACGGCCGACGCGCTGCTGGCACCGGTGCCGGTGGACCTCGCCGCGTTCGGCCGGGACGACCGGGAACCGCCGGAGCTGCTGCGCGGCCTGGTCCGCGCCCCGTCCCGCCGGGCGGTGGGCGGCTCCTCGCTCGCCCAGCGGCTGGCAGAGGTGCCCGCCGAGCGCTGGACCGAGGTCGTGCTGGAGGCGGTGCTCACCCGGGTCGCGTCCGTGCTCGGCTACGCCCGGGCGGACCGGCTGCCGGCGGGCCGCCCCTTCAAGGAACTGGGCTTCGACTCGCTCACCGCGCTCGACCTGCGCAACCAGCTCGGCGTGGCGACCGGGCTGCGGCTGCCGGCGACCCTGGTGTTCGACTATCCGACGCCCGAGGCGCTGGCCGGGCACCTGGTGGAGCAGCTGGCCGGCGGGCGGACCGCGACGGCGGACGTCGACGCGGCCCGGCACGACCACGAGCCGATCGCCATCGTCGGCATGGCCTGCCGCTTCCCCGGCGACGTGCGTACGCCCGAGGACCTGTGGCGGCTGCTGGTCGGCGGCGGCGACGCCATCGGGCCGTTCCCCACCGACCGGGGATGGAACCTCGACGCGCTGTTCGACCCCGACCCGGACACGTCGGGCACCAGCTACGTCGACCAGGGCGGCTTCCTCCACGACGCGGCCCACTTCGACCCCGGCTTCTTCGGCATCTCCCCGCGCGAGGCGCTGGCGATGGACCCGCAGCAGCGGCTGCTGCTGGAGACCTCGTGGGAGGCGCTGGAGCGGGCCGGCATCGACCCGACCGCGCTGCGCGGCAGCCGGACCGGCGTGTACGCGGGCGTCATGTACAACGACTACGGCACCGTGCTGAGGGGCTCCGCCGAGTCCGTCGACGGGTTCCTCTCCACCGGCAACTCCGGGGGCGTGATCTCGGGCCGGATCTCGTACACGCTCGGGCTGGAGGGCCCGGCGATGACCGTCGACACCGCCTGCTCGTCGTCGCTGGTCGCCCTGCACCTCGCCGTCTCCGCGCTGCGCAACGGGGAGTGCTCCCTCGCGCTCGCCGGCGGCGTGTCGGTGATGTCGACGCCGGGCACCTTCCTGGAGTTCTCCCGGCAGCGCAACCTCGCCCCCGACGGGCGGTGCAAGTCGTTCGCGGGCGCGGCCGACGGCACGTCGCTCTCCGAGGGCGTCGGCGTGCTGGTGGTCGAGCGGCTCTCCGACGCCCGGCGTCACGGGCACCCCGTACTGGCCGTGGTGCGCGGCTCGGCGGTGAACTCCGACGGCGCCTCCAACGGGCTCACCGCGCCCAACGGGCCGTCGCAGCAGCGGGTGATCCGGGCCGCCCTGGCGGACGCGCGGCTGTCCCCGGCCGACGTCGACGTGGTCGAGGCGCACGGCACCGGCACCACCCTGGGCGACCCGATCGAGGCGCAGGCCGTCCTCGCCACGTACGGGCAGGAGCGGGCCGCGCCGGTGCTGCTGGGTTCGGTCAAGTCGAACCTCGGGCACACGCAGGCCGCCGCCGGCGTCGCCGGCATCATGAAGGTGGTGCTGGCGCTGCGCCACGGCGTGCTCCCGCAGACCCTGCACGTGGACGAGCCCTCGCCGCACGTGGACTGGTCCGCCGGCGCCGTACGCGTCGCCTCGGCCGCCACGCCGCTCACCGCCGCCGACCGTCCCGTGCGCGCCGCCGTGTCGTCCTTCGGCATCAGCGGCACCAACGCCCACGTCGTACTGGAGCAGGCCGACCCGGCGCCGCCGACCGACGAGCCGGACGTGCCGTTCACGCCGTGGCTGCTCTCCGCGCGGACCGAGGAGGGGCTGCGGGAGCAGATCCCGCGGCTGCGCGCCCACGTCGCCGCCGATCCGACGCTGCGCCCGGTCGACGTCGCGTACACGCTCGCCACCGGGCGGGCCGGGTTCCCGCACCGCGCGGTGCTGCTCGACGACCAGGTGGTGACCGGCACGGTCGACGGCGGAAAGCTCGCGGTGCTCTTCACCGGTCAGGGGGCGCAGCGGGTCGGCATGGCGGGGGAGCTGATGGGCTTCCCGGTGTTCGCGGCGGCGTTCGACGAGGTGTGCGCTGGGTTGGACGAGCACCTGGAGCGGCCGTTGCGGGAGGTGCTGGGCACGGAGGAGGTGCACCTGACCGGGTGGGCGCAGCCGGCGTTGTTCGCGGTGGAGGTGGCGCTGTTCCGGTTGTTCGAGTCGTGGGGTGTGCGGCCGGACTTCGTGGCGGGGCACTCGATCGGTGAGCTGGCGGCGGCGCACGTGGCGGGCGTCTGGTCGCTCGCCGACGCGGCGCGGGTCGTCGCGGCGCGAGGCCGGCTGATGCAGGCGCTGCCGACCGGTGGCGCGATGGTGGCCGTACGCGCCACCGAGGACGAGGTCGCGCCGCTGCTGCCGCCCACGGTCGCCGTCGCCGCGGTGAACGGGCCGGAGTCGGTGGTGCTCTCCGGCGACGAGACCGCCACCCTCGCCGTGGCCGAACAACTGTCGGGCAGGGGCCGCCGGGCGCGGCGGCTGACCGTGTCGCACGCGTTCCACTCGCCGCTGATGGACCCCATGCTCGACGAGTACCGCGCGGTCGTGGCCCAGGTGGACTGCCGGGAGCCGGCCGTCGCGCTGGTCTCGACGGTGACCGGCGAGCCCACCATCCTCGACACCGACCACTGGGTGCGGCAGGTGCGCGAGCCCGTCCGCTTCGCCGACGCGGTCGCCACGCTGGCCGCGTCCGGGGCCACCACCTTCCTCGAGATCGGCCCCGACGCGGTGCTGACCGCGCTCGGGCGGAACGTGGCCGAGGGCGAGTGGATCCCGGTGTGCCGCAAGGGCCGCGCCGAGCCGGAGACGGTGGCCACCGCGTTGGCCCGGCTCGCGGTGCGCGGCGCCACCATCGACTGGCGCTCGGTGGTGCCGGGGCGGACCGTGGAGCTGCCCACGTCCGTGTTCCAGCACCAGCCGTACTGGCCCCGGGCGGGCGCCGGCGCCGGCGACGCGAGCGGGCTGGGCCAGACGCGGGCGAACCACCCGCTGCTGGGCGCGGCGGTCGAGCTGCCGGACGGCGGAGCGGTGTTCACCGGCCGGCTCGCGCTGACCACCCACCCGTGGCTGGCCGACCACGCGGTGGCGGACCTGGTGCTGCTGCCCGGCGCGGCGCTGGTCGAGCTGGCGGCCCACACCGGTCGTGAGGTCGGCTGCCCGCGCGTCGAGGAACTGACGTTGGAGGCGCCGCTGGTGCTGCCGGACTCCGGCGGCGTGCAGGTGCGCGTGACGGTGGGCGAACCGGCGCCGGACGGCGGCCGGGAGGTCAGCGTCCACTCGCGGACCGAGGACGGGGACGGGGACGGGTGGACCACCCACGCGGTGGGCCGGCTGACCCCGGCCGGGGCCGCCGGCGCCGACCTGCGGGCCTGGCCGCCGGACGCGGAGCCGGTCGACGTCTCCACGGCGTACGACGACCTGTTCGCGCGCGGCCTGCGCTACGGCCCGGTCTTCCAGGGCCTGACCGCGGCGTGGCGGCGCGGCGACGAGGTGTTCGCGGAGATCACCCTGCCCGAGCAGGCCCACGACGACGCCGGCCGCTTCGGCCTGCACCCGGCGCTGCTGGACGCCGTCCTGCACGCGGTGGCGTCGACCGGCGACGGCGACCCGGTGCTGCCGTTCTCGTGGCGCGGATTCACCGTGCACACGGCGGGCGCCAACCGGTTGCGGGCCCGGATCGTGCCCGGCGACGGCACGGCGGCCATCACCCTGGCCGACGCGACCGGCGCCCCGGTGGCCTCGGTCGAGGCGCTGGCGGTACGGCCGGTGTCGCCCGAACAGCTGGCGGCGCTGCGCCGCGACCGGCACGAGTCGCTGCTGCGCCTGGACTGGACGCCGCTGACCGCCTCGCCCCGGCCGCGTACCGTCGCGGTGCTCGGGGAGCGGATCGACGGCCTCGACGCGACCGCGTACCCGGACCTGGCGGCCCTCGCCGCCGCCGTCGACGCCGGCGCCGCGGTGCCCGACGTGGTGGTGGCGCGGTGCGCCCCGGACCGGGGCGTCGCGGAGGACGTGCGGGCCCGCGCGGCCACCCACCAGGTCCTCGCCCTGGCGCAGCAGTGGCTGGCCGACGAGCGGTTCGCCGCCGCCCGCCTCGCCGTGCTGACCGGTGGCGCGGTGGCCACCCGTCCCGACGCCGACGTCACCGACCTCGCCGGGGCTGCGGCCTGGGGCCTGGTGCGCTCCGCCCAGTCCGAACACGGCGACCGGTTCGTCCTGGTCGACGTCGACGACCGGGGCACCGGGACCGGCCTGTCGGCCGCGCTCGGTTCCGACGAGCCGCAGCTCGCCGTCCGCGGCGCCGAGGTGCTGGTGCCCCGCCTGGCGCGGGCCGGCGCCACCGACGAGGCCGCCGCGACCGCCTTCGAGGGGACCGTCCTGGTCACCGGCGCCACCGGCGCGCTCGGTGGGCTCGTCGCCCGGCACCTGGTCACCCGCCACGGGGTCCGCGAGCTGGTGCTGGTCAGCCGCACCGGCCCCGCCGCCGAGGGCGCGGCCGAGCTGCGCGACGACCTCGTCGCCCTGGGGGCCGAGGTCACCGTCGCCGCGTGCGACGTCGCCGACCGGCACGCGCTCGCCGCGCTGCTCGCCGCGCACCCGGTGCGCGGGGTGGTGCACACGGCCGGCGTCGTCGACGACGCCGTCATCACCTCGCTCACCCCGGACCGGATCGACCCGGTGCTGCGGCCCAAGGTCGACGCCGCTACGAACCTGCACGAGCTGACCCGGGACCTGACCGCGTTCGTGCTGTTCTCGTCGGCCTCCGGGGTGCTCGGCGGACCGGGCCAGGGCAACTACGCCGCCGGCAACGCCTACCTGGACGCGCTCGCCCAGCACCGGCGGGCGAACGGCCTGCCGGCCGTGTCGCTGGCCTGGGGCCGCTGGGAGCAGGCGGGCATGGCGGAGCAGCTGACCGAGGCCGACCTGCGGCGCATGTCGCGCTCCGGCGTCGGCGCGCTCGCCGTCGAGGAGGCGTTGGCCCTGTTCGACGCGGCGCTGCACACCGGGGGCATGGTGGCGCCCATCAAGCTCGACCACCGGGCCCTGCGGGAACGCGCCGTCGCGGGCATGGTGCCGCCGGTGCTGCGCGGCCTGGTCCGGGTGCCCGCCAGACGGGCGGCCGACGCCGACGCGGGAGCGGCCGACGCCCTGCGGCAGCGGCTCGTGGGCCGGGACGCCGAGGAGGTCGAGGCCGTCCTGCTCGACCTGGTGCGTACCCAGGTGGCGGGGGTGCTGGCCTACCCGGACCCGGGCGCGGTCGCCGCCGACCGGCCGTTCAACGAGCTCGGCTTCGACTCGCTCACCGCGGTCGAGCTGCGCAACCGGGTGAACACGGCGACCGGGCTGCGGCTGCCCGCGACGCTGGTGTTCGACCACCCGACGTCGAAGGCCCTCGCCGCGTTCCTGCGGGCCGAACTCTCCGGCGAGGCGGGCGACACCAACGCGGTGCTGGCCGCGTTCGCCGAACTCGACCGCCTCGAGGCGGTCCTGTCGGACGTCGACGAGCAGTCCCGTACGCGGCTGTCGCTGCGGCTGCGCGACGTGCTCACGAAGCTGGGCGGCGAGCCCGCGTCCACCGGCAACGACATCGAATCCGCGACCGACGACGAGGTCTTCGCTCTCATCGACAGCGAACTCGGGATCTCATGACAGTGCGAGGAGGGCGACCCTAGTGGCCAACGAGGACAAGCTCCGGGACTACCTGAAGCGGGTCACGGTCGACCTGCAGAAGACCCGGCAGCGCCTGCACGAGGTGGAGGCGTCCGCGCACGAGCCGGTCGCGATCGTCGGCATGGCCTGCCGCTACCCCGGAGGCGTGGCGAGTCCCGAGGACCTGTGGCGGCTGGTGGAGTCCGGGACCGACGCCACCGGCGCGTTCCCGACCGACCGCGGCTGGGACCTGGAGTCGCTGTACGACCCCCAGTCGCTGCGGGAGGGCACCTCCTACACCTCGCGCGGCGGTTTCCTGTACGACGCGGCGGACTTCGACCCGACGTTCTTCGGCATCAGCCCCCGCGAGGCGGTCGGGCTGGACCCCCAGCAGCGGCTGCTGCTGGAGGTCGCGTGGGAGACCCTGGAACGCGCCGGCATCGACCCCACCTCGCTCGCCGGCAGCCCGACCGGCGTGTTCACCGGCCTGATGTACCACGACTACCTGGGCAGCAACAGCTCCGGCAGCGTGGTCTCCGGCCGGGTCGCCTACACGCTGGGGCTGGAGGGGCCGGCGGTCACCGTCGACACCGCCTGCTCGTCGTCGCTCGTGGCGCTGCACCTGGCGATCCAGGCGCTGCGTCGGGGCGACTGCACGCTCGCGCTCGTCGGCGGCGTCTCGGTCATGGCGACGCCGCTGACCTTCGTCGAGTTCTCCCGCCAGCGCGGCCTGTCACCGGACGGGCGGTGCCGCTCGTACTCGGCGGACGCCGACGGCACCGGGTTCGCCGAGGGCGTCGGCGTGCTGCTCGTGGAGCGGCTGTCGGACGCGCTCGAGCACGGTCACCGCGTCCTGGCGGTCGTGCGGGGCTCCGCGGTCAACCAGGACGGCGCGTCGAACGGGCTGACCGCGCCGAACGGGCCGTCGCAGCAGCGGGTCATCGAGGCCGCGCTGGTCGACGCGGGCCTGTCGACGCGCCAGGTCGACGTGGTCGAGGGGCACGGCACCGGCACGACCCTGGGCGACCCGATCGAGGCGCAGGCGCTGCTCGCCACGTACGGCCAGGACCGGGAGGACCCGCTCTGGCTCGGCTCGGTGAAGTCGAACATCGGCCACACCCAGGCCGCGGCCGGGGTCGCCGGGGTCATCAAGATGGTGGAGGCGATCCGGCGCGGCGTCCTGCCCGCGACGCTGCACGCCGAGCAGCCGTCGGACCAGGTGGACTGGACGGCCGGGAACGTCCGGCTGCTGACCGCCGCCACGCCGTGGCCGCGTACCGGGCAGCCGCGCCGGGCCGCCGTCTCGTCGTTCGGGTTCAGCGGCACCAACGCGCACGTGATCGTGGAGCAGGCGCCGGCCGCCGCCGCGCCCGAGCCGGCCGCCGCGCCGGTGACGTCGCTGCTGCTCACCGCCCGCGACGCCAACGCGCTGCGGGACCAGGCGCGGCGGCTCTCCGCCGTGGTGTCGCAGGTGGAGCCGGCCGAGCTGGGCTACGCCCTGGCCACCACCCGGTCCCGCTTCGCGCACCGGGCCGCGGTGCTCGGCGGCACCGCCGAGGAACTGGCCGCCGGCCTGGCCGCGCTGGCCCGCGACGAGCAGGCCGCCAACCTGGTCCGGGGCCGGGCGACGGACGGCCCGGTCGCGATGCTCTTCTCCGGGCAGGGCGCGCAGCGCCTCGGCATGGGCCGCGGCCTGTACGCGGCGTACCCGGAGTACGCGGCGGCGTTCGACGAGGTGTGCGCCGCCCTGGACCCGCACCTGGACCGGCCGCTGCGCGAGGTGCTCGACACCGAGGACCTGCACCGGACCGGCTGGACCCAGCCCGCCCTGTTCGCCGTCGAGGTGGCCCTGTACCGGCTCGTCCGGTCCTGGGGCGTCACCCCCTCGGTCCTGGCCGGGCACTCGATCGGTGAACTGGCCGCCGCGCACGTCGCGGGGGTGTTCCCGCTCGCCGACGCGGCCCGCCTGGTCGCGGCGCGGGGCCGGCTGATGCAGGCGCTGCCGGCGGGCGGGGCGATGCTCGCCGTGCAGGCCACCGAGGACGAGGTCGCGCCGCTGCTCGGCCCGGACGCCGACATCGCCGCCGTCAACGGCCCGGACTCGGTGGTCGTCTCCGGCACCGAGGAGGCGGTGGCCGCGGTGGCCGCGCGGTTCGCCGACCGCCGCACCCGGCGGCTGACCGTGTCGCACGCCTTCCACTCGCCCCTGATGGACCCGATGCTCGCGGAGTTCCGGGCGGTGGCCGAGACGATCCCGTACGCGCCGCCGACGATCCCGCTGGTCTCCACGGTCACCGGCGCGCCGGCGGGCGACGAACTGGCGACGCCGGAGTACTGGGTCGGGCAGGTCCGCGCGACCGTGCGCTTCGCGGACGCGGTACGCGCCGCCGCCGCGACCGGCGTCACGACGTTCCTCGAACTGGGCCCGGACTCGGTGCTCGCCACCATGGCGGCGGACTGCCTGGACGGCGACGTGCTGGCCACGCCGGTGCTGCGCCGGGACCGCGACGAGCCGCGTGCCCTGGTGGAGGCGCTGGCGCGGCTGGAGACCCGGGGCGTCACGATCGACCCGGAGGCGTTCTACCACCGCTCCGGACGGTCCTGGGTCGACCTGCCGACGTACGCCTTCCAGCACGAGCGCTTCTGGCAGGACAGCTTCGGGCCGGCCGTCGCGGGCGAGGCCGGCGACGACGACGGCCTGTGGGCGGCGGTGGACAGCGGTGACCTCGACACGGTGGTCACCACGCTCGACGTGGACCCGCAGGCCCCCCTGGCGTCGGTGCTGCCCGCGCTCTCGGCGTGGCGCCGGGGCCGGCAGGAGCGGTCCGCGCTGGACGGCTGGCGTTACCAGGCACGGTGGGAACGCCGCCCCGGCGGCACGCCGACGGCGCTGACCGGCACCTGGCTGCTGGTGGTTCCCGAGCCGGCCGTGACGGGCGACCCGGGTGGCGCGGTCGCCGACGCGCTCGCCGCACACGGCGCCACCGTCGTCACCACCGACCCGGCCGCCGTCGCGGACCACCTCGACGGGGAACTCGCCGGTGTGGTCTCCCTCCTCGCGCTCGACGAGGCGTTCCTGCCCGGGCACCCCGGCGTCCCGGCGGGCGCCGCGGCCACGCTCGACCTGATCCGTACGCTCGCCGGGCGGGGCGTCGCGCTGTGGTGCCTCACCCGTGGGGCCGTCGCCACCTCCCCGGCCGACCCGGTGACCGGCGTGGCGCAGTCGCAGGTGTGGGGCCTCGGCCGGGTCGCCGCGCTGGAACTGCCCGACACCTGGGGCGGCCTGGTCGACCTGCCCGCAGAGCTGGACGGGCGCTGCGCCGCCGCGCTGGCCGGCGTGCTCGCCGGCATCGGCGAGGACCAGGTCGCGGTGCGCCCGGACGGGGTGTTCGTCCGCCGGCTGCACCGCGCGCCGGTCACCGGCAACCCGCGCTGGCGCGGCGCGTCCGGCACCGTCCTGGTCACCGGCGGCACCGGCACCCTCGGCATCGAGGCCGCCCGGCTGTACGCGCGGCACGGCGCCGAGCGGCTCGTCCTGCTGAGCCGGCGCGGCACCGCCCCCGCCGAGACCCTCGACGAGCTGCGCGGGCTGGGCGCCCAGGTCGACGTCGTGGCCTGCGACGTGGCCGACCGGGCCGCCCTGGCGGCGGTCGTCGACCGCTACCCCGACGTGCGCGCCGTGGTGCACGTGGCGGGGCTGGCCCAGCTCACCGGCATCGTGGACATGGACCTCGCCGAGTTCACCGATGTCGTCTCCGCGAAGGTCGCCGGCGCCGCCAACCTCGACGCGATCTTCGCCGAGCGGGACCTCGACGAGTTCGTGCTCTTCTCCTCCGTGGCCGGCGTCTGGGGCAGCGGCGGCCAGGCCGCCTACGCCGCCGGCAACGCCCACCTGTGCGCCCTCGCCGAGGCGCGACGCGGCCGGGGACAGCCGGCCACCGCCCTCGCCTGGGGCCCGTGGGCCGAGAGCACGCTGGTGGACGACGAGATCTCGGCCTCGCTGCGCAAGCGGGGCCTGGCGCCGATGGCGCCGGAGCGGGCCGTCGCGGCCATGCGTACCGCACTGGCGGCCGGCGACACGGACGTGCTGCTCGCCGACGTGGACTGGGCCACCTTCGTGCCGTCGTTCACCGCGCTGCGGCCGAGCCGGCTGTTCGACGCCATCCCCGAGGCGGTCGCCGACGAGGCGCCGACCGACACGTCCACCTCGTCGGACTTCGCCCGCCGCCTCGCCGACCTGCCGGAGGCGGAGCGCCTCGACCACGTCGTCGGGCTGGTCCGCACCCAGGTCGCGCTCACTCTCGGCTACGCGGGCCCGGAGGCGGTCGAACCGGCCTCCGCGTTCAAGGAACTGGGCTTCGACTCGGTCACCGCCGTGGAGTTCCGCAACCGGATGGTCGAGGCCACCGGCGTACGGCTCTCCGCGGCCGTCGCCTTCGACTACCCGACCCCGGTCGCGCTGGCCGAGCACCTGTTGGAGACCGGTCGCACCGAGGTGGTCGTCGGCACCGTCGCCGCCGACGAGCCGATCGCCATCGTCGGGATGAGCTGCCGCTTCCCCGGTGGCGTCAGCTCGCCGGAGGAGCTGTGGACGCTGCTGCGCGAGGGTCGCGACGGCATCGGCCCGTTCCCCACCGACCGCGGCTGGGACCTCGACGGCCTGTTCCACCCCGACCCGGAGCACTCCGGGACCAGCTACGTCCGCGAGGGCGGCTTCCTCGCCGACCTGCCGGGCTTCGACGCGGCCTTCTTCGGCATCAGCCCCCGCGAGGCGGAGGCCATGGACCCGCAGCAGCGGCTGGTGCTGGAGGCGTCCTGGGCGGCCTTCGAGGACGCCGGCATCGACCCGACCACGCTGCGCGGCAGCGCGACCGGGGTGTACGTCGGCGCCAACAACATCGACTACGCCCGGATCACCGGCGCGGCCGGGGCGAGCGCGGAAGGCTTCATGGCCACCGGCAACGCCGCGAGCATCATGTCCGGTCGCCTCTCGTACGTGCTGGGGCTGGAGGGCCCGGCCGTGACGGTGGACACCGCCTGCTCGTCGTCGCTGGTGGCGATGCACCTGGCGGTGCGGGCGCTGCGCTCGGGCGAGTGCGCGATGGCGGTCGCGGGCGGCGTGACCGCCATGTCGACGCCGGGCGCGTTCCTGGAGTTCAGCCGGATGCGCGGGCTCGCCCCGGACGGGCGCTGCAAGGCGTTCGCGGCCGGCGCGGACGGCACCAACTGGGGCGAGGGCATCGGCGTGGTCGTGCTGGAGCGGCTCTCCGACGCGCTCGCCGCCGGCCACGAGGTGCTCGCCGTGGTACGCGGGACCGCCGTCAACCAGGACGGCGCGTCCAACGGGCTGACCGCGCCCAACGGGCCGGCGCAGCAGCGGGTCATCCGGCAGGCGCTCGCCGACGCCGGACTCTCCACCGCCGACGTGGACGTGGTGGAGGCGCACGGCACCGGCACGACGCTGGGCGACCCCATCGAGGTCGACGCGCTCTTCGCCACCTACGGCCGGGACCGCGCCGGGGACCGGCCGCTCTGGCTGGGCTCGGTGAAGTCGAACATCGGGCACACCCAGGCCGCCGCCGGCGTCGCCGGGGTGATCAAGATGGTGCTCGCGCTGCGGCACGGCGAACTGCCCCGGACCCTGCACGTCGACGAGCCGACGGCGCACGTCGACTGGTCGGGCGGGGTGCGGCTGCTGGCCGAACCGCAGCCGTGGGGGCGCAACGGCCACCCGCGTCGCGGCGGCGTCTCGTCGTTCGGGTTCAGCGGCACCAACGCCCACCTCGTCATCGAGGAGGCCCCGGAGGCACCCGAGGTCGAGCGGTCGTACGACGACGGGCCGGTCGCGCTCGTGCTCTCCGCCCGCTCGGACGGCGCGCTGCGCCGGCAGGCCGCCGACATCGAGCCGCTCCTGGCCGGGGTGGCGCCCCGCGACCTGGCGTACTCGCTCTCCCTGCGGGCCACCCACCCGCGCCGCGCGGTCGTGGTGGGCGGGCCCGACGAGCTGCGCGCCGGCCTCGCCGCGCTCGCGGCGGGGGAGCCCGCGCCGAACCTGGCCACCGGGGTCGCCGCCGGCACGCCGGGGAAGGTGGCCTTCTCCTTCCCCGGGCAGGGCTCGCAGTGGATCGGCATGGCCGTGGAGCTGCTCGACGCCTCCCCGGTGTTCGCCGCGCGGATGGCCGAGTGCGAGGCCGCGCTGGCGCCGCACGTCGACTGGTCCCTGGAGGCCGTCCTGCGGCAGGGCGAGGAGCTGGACCGGGTGGACGTCGTCCAGCCCGTCCTGTTCGCCGTCATGGTGTCGCTCGCGGCGCTGTGGCGCTCCCACGGCGTCGAGCCCGCCGCCGTGGTGGGGCACTCCCAGGGCGAGATCGCCGCCGCCTGCGTGGCGGGCGCGCTCTCCGTGGCGGACGCGGCCAGGGTCGTCGCCCTGCGCAGCCGGGCGCTGCTGCGCCTGTCCGGCAAGGGCGGCATGGTCTCCGTGCCGCTGCCGGTGGCCGAGGTGCGGGAGCGGCTGGAGCGCTTCGCCGGCCGGGTGACCGTGGCGACCGTCAACGGGCCGCGCTCGACGGTGGCGGCCGGCGAGTTGGACGCCCTCGACGAGCTGCTGGCCGAGTGCCAGCGTGACGGCGTGCGCGCCAAGCGCATCGACGTGGACTACGCGTCGCACTCGGCGTACGTGGAGGAGCTGCACGAGGAGCTGCGCGACGTGCTGGCCGGGCTGGAGCCCCGCCGGCCCGAGGTGCCGCTCTACTCGACGGTGGACGACCGCTGGCTGGACGACGTCGCGATGGACGCCGAGTACTGGTACCGCAACCTGCGCCAGACCGTGTGGTACGAGCCCGCCATCCGGGCCCTGCTCGACGCGGGCGTCACCACGATCGTCGAGGTCAGCCCGCACCCGGTGCTGACCATCGGCGTGCAGGACGTCATCGACGACGCGGAGGCCGCCGCCACCGTGGTCGGCTCGCTGCGCCGCGACGAGGGGGGCCTGGCGCGCTTCCTGCTCTCCCTGGGCGAGGCGCACGTGCACGGCGTCCACCCGACGTGGGGGTACGAGGGCGCGCGGCGGGTCCGGCTGCCCGGCTACCCGTTCCAGCACGAGCGGTACTGGCCGGCCGTCGCGCCGGCCACCGCCGACGCGGCCGGGCTGGGGCTCGCCGCCACCGAGCACCCGCTGCTCGGCGCGGCGGTCGCGCTGGCCGACACCGACGGCCTGCTGTGCACGGGCCGCATCTCGGTGGCCGCCCACCCGTGGCTGGCCGACCACCGGGTCGGCGGGCAGGTGTTCGTGCCCGGCACCGCGCTCGTGGACCTCGCGGTCCGCGCGGGCGACGAGGTGGGCTGCGGCCGGGTCGAGGAGCTGACCCTGACCGCGCCCCTGGTCCTGCCCGACAAGGGCGGGGTCCAGGTGCAGATGCGCGTCGGCGCGCCCGACGGGAACGGGCAGCGGCAGCTGACCGTCCACTCCCGGCCGGACGGGGTGGCCACCGACGCGGCGCCGTGGGTGCGCAACGGCGTGGGCCTGCTCGCCCCCGGGGAGGCGGCGGGCGGCTTCGACACCGCGTGGCCGCCGGCGGCCGAGCCCGTCGCGTCCGACGAGCTGTACGCCACCCTGGCCGCGGCCGGTCTCACGTACGGCCCGACGTTCCAGGGCGTACGCCGGGTGTGGCGGCAGGGCGAGGAGATCTTCGCCGAGGTGGCCCTGCCGGCGGAGGCCGCCCGGACGGCGGCCGGGTACGGCCTGCACCCGGCGCTGCTCGACGCCGCCCTGCACCCGCTCGCGCTCGTCACCAGCGGCACCGAGGCGCTGCTGCCGTTCGAGTGGAGCGGCGTGACCGTGCACGCCGTCGGCGCGACGGAGTTGCGCGTCCGGCTGCGTCCGCGCGGCCGGAACACCGTCGCGGTGACCGTCGCCGACCAGAGCAACACCGTGGTCGCCGAGGTCGAGTCGCTGGTGCTGCGGGAGGCCACCGCCCCCGCGCAGCCGAGCACGCACCACGACGCCCTGTTCCGTCTGGAGTGGGCCCCGGTCGCCGCGCCGGCGGCCGCGCCGGACGCCCGCTGGGCGGCCCTCGGCGGGTGCACCCTGCCGCAGGACGCCGGCCTCGTCACCGACGCCTACCCGGACCTGGCGACGCTGCGGGCCCGGGTGGCCGACGGCGCGCCGACGCCGGCCCTGGTCGTGCTGCCCTGCGCGGCCGGCGCGACCGACGACCCCGCCGGGGCGGCCCACCGGGTCGTGCACGACACCCTCGCGGTGCTGCGCGAGTGGCTCGCCGACGAGCGGTTCGCCGACGCCCGGCTGGTCGTCGTCACCCGGGACGCGGTGAGCGTGCGGGAGGCGGCCCCCGACCTGGCCAGCTCGCCGGTGTGGGGCCTGCTCCGGTCGGCCCAGAGCGAGCACCCGGACCGCTTCGTCCTGCTCGACGTCGACGACCGGGAGCCGCACCGGGCGCTCGCGGCGGCGGTCGCGGCGGACGAGCCGCAGCTCGCCGTCCGCGACGGCGTCCTGCTGGCCCCGCGGCTCGCCCGCGCCGCGGGCGGCCCCGCGCTGGCGGCGCCGCCGGCCGAGCGCTGGCGGCTGGACGTCACCGAACGCGGCACGCTGGACAACCTCGCGCTGCTGCCCGACACGGAGGAGCCGCGCCCGCTGGGTCCGGGCCAGGTGCGCATCGCGATGCGGGCCGCCGGCCTGAACTTCCGGGACGTGCTGATCGCCCTCGACATGTACCCCGGCGGCGGCGTGATGGGCGGCGAGGGGGCGGGCGTCGTTGTCGAGGCCGCGCCGGACGTGACCGGCGTCGCGGTCGGCGACCGGGTCATGGGCCTCTTCTACGGCGCCTTCGGCACCGAGGTGGTCACCGACGCGCGGATGGTCGTGCCGGTGCCGTCGGGCTGGTCGTTCGCCACGGCGGCGTCGACGCCGATCGCGTTCTGCACCGCCTACTACGCGCTCGTCGACCTGGCGCAGGTGAAGCCGGGGGAGCGGGTGCTGGTGCACGCCGCCGCCGGTGGCGTCGGCATGGCGGCGGTCCGGCTCGCCCGGCACCTCGGCGCGGAGGTGTACGGCACCGCCAGCACCGGCAAGTGGGACGCGCTGCGCGGGATGGGGCTGCCGGACACGCACATCGGCAGCTCCCGCACGCTGGAGTTCGAGGAGCGCTTCGGCGCGGCCGGCATCGACGTGGTGATCGACTCGCTGGCGAAGGAGTTCGTCGACGCGTCGCTGCGCCTGCTCGGCGCGGGCGGTCGGTTCATCGAGATGGGCAAGACCGACGTGCGGGACCCGGACCGCGTCGCCGCCGACCACCCGGGCGTCGCCTACCAGGCGTTCGACCTGCTCGCCATCGACCCGGACCGGGTCGGCGCGATCCTGCGCGACGTGGTCGCCCTGTTCGGCACGGGCGACCTCACGCCGCTGCCGGTGCGGCCGTACGACATCCGTCGCGCCCCGGAGGCGTTCCGGTTCATGTCCAAGGCCCGGCACGTCGGCAAGCTCGTGCTCACCGCGCCGCCCCGGCGGGACCCCGACGGCACGGTGCTCGTCACGGGTGGCACCGGCACCCTCGGCGGTCTGCTGGCGCGGCACCTGGTGACCCGGCGGGGGGTGCGGCACCTCCTGCTGACCAGCCGCCGTGGCCCGGACGCGCCGGGCGCCGCCGAGCTGGTGGCCGAGCTGACCTCGTACGGCGCGCGGGTCACCGTCGCGGCGTGCGACGCGGCGGACCGCGCGGCGCTGGCCGAGACCCTGGCCCGGGTGCCCGCCGCGCACCCGCTGACCGCCGTGGTGCACACGGCGGGCGTCCTCGACGACGGCCTGGTTGCCGCGCTGACCCCGGAGCAGGTCGACGCGGTGCTGCGTCCCAAGGTCGACGCGGCGGTCAACCTGCACGAGCTGACCCGGGACGGCGAGCTGGCCGAGTTCGTCGTGTTCTCCGCGGCGGCCGGCACGATGGGCGGCCCGGGGCAGGGCAACTACGCGGCGGCGAACACCTTCCTGGACGCGCTCGTGGCGCGGCGCCGGGCGGCCGGGCTGCCCGCCCGTTCCCTCGCCTGGGGCCTGTGGAGCGAGGCGAGCGGGATGACCGCGCACCTCGACGCCAACGACCGCGCCCGGATGGCCCGCGTCGGCCTGCTGGAGCTGTCGGTGGAGCAGGGCATGGCGCTGTACGACGCGGCGGAGCTGCTCGACGAGCCGCTGCTGGTGCCGATGCCGGTGGACCCGGCGGCGCTGCGCGAGCTGGGCCGGGCGGGCGTGCTGCCCGCGCTGCTGCGCGGCCTGGTGCGGGGCCCGTCCCGACGGTTGGTGGAGCAGTCGACGCAGTCGCCCGGCGCCCTGCGGGACCTCCTGGCGAGCCAGAGCGGCCCGCAGCGGCGGCACACCGCACTGGAGTTCGTCAAGGCACAGGCCGCCGCCGTGCTCGGGCACGCGGGGGCGGGCGCGGTGGACCCCGACCGGCCGTTCACCGAGCTGGGCTTCGACTCGCTGACCGCGGTCGAGTTCCGCAACCGGCTGAAGGCGGCCACCGGCCTGAAGCTCTCCGCCACCATGGTGTTCGACCATCCGACCGCCGCGGCGCTCACCGACCACCTGCTGGCCGGGCTGGCCCCGGCCGAGGTGGACCCGGCCGCGGGGCTGTTGGCCGAGCTGGACCGGCTGGAACGCTCGTTCGCCCAGGCCGGCGCGGCGGGCCTGGAGGACGCGGTCAAGGCACGGATTACCGAACGGTTGCACGCGGTGATGTCGAATTGGCGTGGCAGGTCCGACGTGGACGCCGAACCCGACGGACCGGACGTGGGCCTGGTGCTGAAGACCGCCTCCGCCGACGAGCTGTTGCGGTTCATCGACGACGAACTCGGCGCCGCCTGAACCGCACGCGCTGAGGAGGGCTTACTGATGGCGAACGAAGAGCAGCTTGTCGAGTACCTCCGGCGCGTGACGGCCGACCTGCACGAGACGCGGCGGAAGCTGCGTACCGCCACGGAGCGGGAGCCGATCGCCATCGTCGGCATCGGCTGCCGCTTCCCCGGCGGCGTACGCTCCGCCGACGACCTGTGGGAGCTGGTGTCGTCCGGCGGCGACGGCATCACCGACTTCCCCACCAACCGGGGCTGGGACCTGGACGACCTGTTCGACCCGGACAGCGGCACCGGCACCAGCTACGTGCGGCGGGGCGGCTTCATCCCGGACGCGACCGACTTCGACGCGGGCTTCTTCGGTATCAGCCCGCGCGAGGCGCTCGCCATGGACCCGCAGCAGCGGCTGATGCTGGAGACGTCCTGGGAGGCGTTCGAGCACGCCGGGATCGACCCGCACTCGCTGCGGGGCAGCCGGACCGGCGTCTTCGTCGGCGCGAACAGCGTCGAATACCTGAACGCCATGCAGCGCGACGTCGACGCGCTGATCGGCTACACGATGACCGGGGTCGCGGGCAGCGTCGTGTCCGGCCGGGTGTCGTACGTGCTGGGGCTGGAGGGCCCCGCCGTCACCGTGGACACGGCCTGCTCGTCGTCGCTGGTGGCGATGCACGTGGCCGCGCACGCGCTGCGCAGCGGCGACTGCGACCTCGCGCTGGCCGGCGGCACCTGCGTCATCTCCACCCCCGGCACCTTCGTGGAGTTCTCCAGCCAGAAGGGGCTCGCCCCGGACGGCCGGGTGAAGGCGTTCGCCTCGGCGGCGGACGGCACGGCGTTCGGCGAGGGTGTCGGCGTACTCGTGCTGGAGAAGCTGTCGGACGCGCGCCGCAACGGGCACCGCGTCCTGGCGGTGGTGCGCGGCTCGGCCGTCAACCAGGACGGCGCGTCGAACGGCCTCACCGCGCCGAACGGGCCGTCGCAGCAGCGGGTCATCCGGGCCGCGCTGGCGAACGCCGGGCTCACCACGGCCGACGTGGACGCGGTGGAGGCGCACGGCACGGGCACCACGCTGGGCGACCCGATCGAGGCCCAGTCGCTCATCGCCACCTACGGTCAGGAACGGGACCGGCCGCTCTGGCTCGGCTCGGTGAAGTCGAACCTCGGGCACACCCAGGCCGCCGCCGGCGTCGCCGGCGTGATCAAGATGGTCATGGCGCTGCGGCACGAGGAACTGCCCCGCACCCTGCACGTCGACAAGCCGTCGCACCACGTGGACTGGACCGACGGCGCGGTCCAGCTGCTCAGCGAGCCGGTGCGCTGGCCACGGGGCGAGAACCCGCGGCGCGCCGGCGTCTCGTCGTTCGGCATCTCGGGCACCAACGCCCACGTGTTGATCGAGGAGCCACCGGCCGCCGAGGCCCCGGAGAGCGCCCCGCCGGCCGAGGGCCCCACCACGTGGGTGCTGTCGGCCCGGACCGAGGCGGCGCTGCGCGACCAGGCGGTCCGGCTGCGCGACCGCCTGAGCGACGACCTCGACACGCACGACGTCGCGTACGCGCTCGCCAGCACCCGCGCCCGCCTCCCGCACCGCGCCGTCCTCGTCGGGGACCGCGACGAGCTGTCCACCGCGCTCGACGCCCTCGCGGACGGCGGCGCCGCCCGCAACCTCGTCACCGGGCTCGCCGACGCCGGCGACCGCACCGCGTTCCTCTTCCCCGGCCAGGGCTCGCAGTGGCTGGGGATGGCCGCCGAACTGCTGGACACCTCGCCCGTCTTCGCCGCCCGGATGGCGGAGTGCGCCACCGCCGTGGACCGGCACACCGACTGGTCGCTGCTCGACGTGCTGCGCGGCGTCCCGGGCGCCGCCTCCCTGGACCGGGTCGACGTCGTCCAGCCCGCGCTGTTCGCGATGATGGTCTCGCTGGCGGCGCTGTGGCGCTCGCACGGGGTCGAGCCCGCCGCCGTCGTCGGACACTCCCAGGGCGAGATCGCCGCCGCCTGCGTGGCCGGCGCGCTCTCCCTGGACGACGCCGCCCTGGTGGTTACCCGGCGCAGCCAGCTGATCGCCGTGGACCTCGCCGGGCGGGGCGGCATGGTGTCCGTGTCGGAGCCGGTGGCGAGTCTCGCCCGGCGCCTGCGGCCCGGGCTGTCGGTCGCCGCCGTGAACGGGCCGTCCACCGTGGTCGTCTCCGGCGCGCCCGAGGCGCTCGACGAGCTGCTGGCCGAGTGCGAGCGCGACGGGGTCCGCGCACGGCGCATCGACGTCGACTACGCGTCGCACTCGGCGCACGTCGAGTCGATGCGCGAGGAGCTGCTCCGGGTCCTCGCCCCCGTGCGGCCCCGCACCAGCGACGTCCCGCTCTACTCGACCGTCACCGGTGAGCTGCTCGACACCGCCGAGCTGGTCGCCGAGTACTGGTACCGCAACCTGCGGCAGACCGTCGAGTTCGAGCAGACCGTACGCGGCCTCATCGCCGACGGCATCGACTCCTTCGTCGAGGTCAGCTCGCACCCGGTGCTCGTACCCGCCGTGCAGGACCTGCTCGACGAGGCGGGCGGCGGCTCGGTCGTCGGCACGCTGCGCCGCGACGAGGGCGGCGTGCGCCGGTTCCTGCTGTCGCTGGGGCAGGCGCACACCCGTGGCGTGCAGCCGGACTGGGCCACGCTGGTCACCGCCCCGGCCCGACCGGTCGCCCTGCCGACGTACGCCTTCCAGCGCCGGACCTACTGGCCCAGCGGCGCGGGCGGCCCGGTCGACGCCACGGGCCTCGGCCTGGGCTCCACCGGACACCCGCTGCTCGGCGCGACCGTGTCGCTCGCCGGCGCGGACGGGGTGCTGCTCACCGGCCGGCTGTCGACCTCGGCGCACCCGTGGCTCGCCGACCACCGGGTGGCGGGCCGGATCTTCCTGCCCGGCACGGCCTTCGTCGAGCTGGCGGTCCGCGCGGGCGACGAGGTGGGCGCCACCGAGGTCGAGGAGCTGACGCTCGAAGCGCCCCTCGTGGTGCCGGAGCGGGGCGCGGTGCAGGTCCAGCTCCGCGTCGGCGAGCCCGGCCCGGACGGCGCCCGGCGGCTGACCGTCCACTCGCGGCCCGACGGCGAGGGCCCGTGGACCCGGCACGCCACCGGCACCCTGGGCGCCGGCGCGCCCGGCGCCGTCGACCGTGCCGCGGCCCCGGCGGGCGTCTGGCCGCCCGAGGGCGCCGAGGCGCTGGACACCGCCGAGCTGTACGACCGGTTCGCGGCGCTCGACGTGACGTACGGCCCCGCCTTCGGCGGCCTGGGCCAGGTGTGGCGCCGGGGCGACGAGGTGTTCGCCGAGGTCACCGCCCCCGAGGCGGCGAAGGCCGCGGGCTTCGGCCTGCACCCCGCGGTGCTCGACGCGGCGCTGCACCCGCTCGGCCTGGGCGTGTTCACCTCCGACGACGGCGAGGGCGGGCCCTGGCTGCCGTTCGCCTGGCACGGGGTGACCCTGCACGCCACCGGTGCCGCCCGACTCCGGGTCACCATCCGCCCGGCCGGCCCGAACGCCGTCGCGGTGACCGCCGCCGACCACACGGGCGTCCCGGTCGCCACGATCGACACGCTGGCCGTCCGCCGCCTGCCAGCGGGCGCGCTCGCCGACCTGACCAACCCGCGCCACCAGGCGATGCACGTGCTCGACTGGGTGCCCGTCCCGGTGGCCGACGGCGCGGCCACGGTCGCGGTCGTGGGCGGCGAGCTGCCCGGCGCCACCGCGTACGACAGTCTCGCCTCGATCGTCGAGGTCCCCGACTACGTGGTCCTCCCGGTCGCCCGGGACGGCGACCTGGTCGCGGCCACGTACCGGGCCGTGGAGCACACCCTCGCCGCCACCCAGGAGTGGCTGGCCGACGACCGGTTCGCCGACGCCCGTCTGGTCGTCCTGACCGAAGGGGCCACCGACGCGACCGAGCCGGCACTCGCCGCCGTGTGGGGCCTGCTGCGCTCGGCCCAGTCCGAGAACCCCGACCGGATCGTGCTCGTCGACGTCGCGGGCGGGCAGTGGGCGCCGAACCTCGTGCCCGCGCTGCGCTCGGGCGAGCCGCAGCTCGCCCTGCGCGGCACCGAGGTCCTCGTGCCCCGCCTCGCCAAGGCGTCCGGGCAGCCGGGCACGCCGCCGGAGATCACCGGCACCGTCCTCGTCACGGGGGCGTCGGGCACCCTCGGCCGCCTCGTCGCCCGGCACCTCGTCGCGCGGCACGGCGTACGTCGGCTCGTGCTCGCCGGCCGCCGTGGCATGACCGAGGACCTGGCGACGCTGCACGAGGAGCTGACCGCCCAGGGCGTCGACGTGACGGTCGCCGCCTGCGACGCCGCCGACCGCGAGGCGCTGGCCGCGCTCGTCGCGGAGCATCCGCCCACGGCGGTGGTGCACACGGCCGGTGTCCTGGACGACGGGATGATCCCGTCGCTCACGCCGGAGCGGGTCGCCACCGCGCTGCGTCCCAAGGTCGACGCGCTCGTCAACCTGCACGAGCTGGCCGGCGACCTGAGCGCCTTCGTCGTGTTCTCCTCGGCCGCGGGCGTCCTCGGCGGCCCCGGGCAGGGCAACTACGCGGCGGCCAACGCGTTCGTCGACGCGTTCACCGCCCACCGGCGCGCCCGGGGCCTGCCCGCGGTGTCGCTGGCATGGGGCATGTGGGCGCAGCGCACCGGCCTCACCGGCGCGCTCGACGACGCCGACCTCGCCCGGATGCGGCGCTCCGGCGTGCGGCCGCTCTCCACCGAGGACGGACTCGCGCTCCTCGACGAGGCGCTCTCCGCGCCCGAGCCCGCCCTCGTGCCGATCCACCTGGACCTCGCCGCGTTGCGGCAGCAGGCGGCCGGCGGCGTGCTGCCCCCGGTGCTGCGTGGCCTGGTCCGCACCCCGGCGCGACGCCAGGTCTCCGCCGACGCCGCGGCGGCCTCCGACCTGGTCGCGGCCCTCGCCGGGCGCGGCCCGGCCGAGCGCCGCAAGGAGCTGGTCGACGTCGTCCGTACGCAGGTCGCGGTCGTGCTCGGGCACGGCGGCGCCGAGGCGGTCGGCGCGACGAAGGCGTTCAAGGAGCTGGGCTTCGACTCGCTCACCGCCGTCGAGTTCCGCAACCGCCTCAACGCGGTCGTCGGCCTGCGGCTGCCCGTCACGCTGGTCTTCGACTACCCGAACCCCACCGCGCTGGCCGAGCACCTGGACGCGGAACTCTTCGCCGGAGGGTCGGCCGCAGCCGTGGTCGTGGCCACGTCCGACGGCACCGACGACCCGATCGCGATCGTCGGCATGGGCTGCCGGTTCCCCGGCGGCGCCAGCTCGCCGGAGAAGCTGTGGGACCTGGTCGCGGGGGGCGTCGACGCGGTGGCCGGCTTCCCGACCGACCGGGGCTGGGACATCGACAACCTCGTCGACCCGGACCCGGACAAGCCCGGCCGCACCTACTGCGGGGAGGGTGCCTTCCTGTACGACGCGGCCTGGTTCGACGCCGAGTTCTTCGGCATCTCCCGCCGCGAGGCCCTGGCCATGGACCCGCAGCAGCGGCTGTTCCTGGAGACCTCGTGGGAGGCCGTCGAGCGGGCCGGCATCGACCCCGGCAGCCTGCGCGGCAGCCGTACGGGCGTGTTCGCCGGCCTGATGTACCACGACTACAGCGCGCACCTCCAGCACCTGCCCCCCGAGCTCGACGGCTTCATCGGCACCGGCGTCGCCGGCGGCGTGGTCTCCGGCCGGGTGTCGTACGCGCTGGGGCTGGAGGGGCCGGCGGTCACCGTCGACACGGCGTGCTCGTCGTCGCTGGTCACCCTGCACCTGGCCGCCCAGTCGCTGCGCCGGGGCGAGTGCGCGCTCGCCCTGGCCGGTGGCGTGACCGTGCTCGCGACGCCCAACGCGTTCATCGACTTCAGCCGCCAGCGGGCCCTCGCCCCGGACGGCCGGTGCAAGTCCTTCGCCGCCGGCGCCGACGGCACCGGCTGGGGTGAGGGCGTCGGGGTGCTGGTGCTCGAGAAGCTCTCCGACGCGCGCCGCAACGGCCACCCGGTGCTCGCCGTCGTGCGCAGCACCGCGGTCAACCAGGACGGCGCCAGCAACGGCATGACCGCGCCGAACGGGCCGTCGCAGCAGCGCCTGGTCAACCAGGCGCTCGCCGACGCGGGGCTGCGACCGGCCGACGTGGACGCCGTCGAGGCGCACGGCACCGGCACCACCCTCGGCGACCCGATCGAGGCCCGGTCGCTCATCGCGACGTACGGCCGCGACCGGGGCGAGCACCCGCTCTGGGTCGGCTCGATCAAGTCGAACATCGGGCACACCCAGGCCGCCGCCGGCGTCGCCGGGGTGATCAAGATGGTGGAGGCGATCCGGCACGGCGTGCTGCCGCCGACGCTGCACGTCGACGCCCCGTCGCCGCACGTCGACTGGGCGGACGGGGCCGTCCAGCTGCTGACCGCGGCGGTGCCCTGGCCGGAGACGGGACGCCCCCGCCGCGCCGGCGTCTCCTCGTTCGGCATCTCCGGCACGAACGCGCACGCGATCATCGAACAGGCACCCGAGCCGGTGGTGGTGGACTCGACGGCCCAGGTGCCGGTGGTGCCCCTGGTGGTGTCCGGCCGGGACCAGGCCGCGCTGAGGGACCAGGCGGCCCGGCTCGCCGTCCACCTCACCGACGCGGCGTCCGCCGTGGACGCCGGCTTCTCGCTCGCCACCACCCGTACCGCCCTGCGGCACCGGGCGGCCGTGCTCGGCCGGGACCTGGCCGAGCTGCGCGCCGGACTGTCCGCGCTGGCCCGTGGCGAGAACGCCCCCGGGGTGGTCGGCGGGGTCGCCGACACCGCCGGGGCGACCGCCGTGCTCTTCACCGGTCAGGGGGCGCAGCGGGTCGGCATGGCGGGGGAGCTGATGGGCTTCCCGGTGTTCGCGGCGGCGTTCGACGAGGTGTGCGCTGGGTTGGACGAGCACCTGGAGCGGCCGTTGCGGGAGGTGCTGGGCACGGAGGAGGTGCACCTGACCGGGTGGGCGCAGCCGGCGTTGTTCGCGGTGGAGGTGGCGCTGTTCCGGTTGTTCGAGTCGTGGGGTGTGCGGCCGGACTTCGTGGCGGGGCACTCGATCGGTGAGCTGGCGGCGGCGCACGTGGCGGGCGTCCTCACCCTGCCGGACGCCGCCCGGCTGGTGGCCGCCCGCGGCCGGCTGATGCAGGCGCTGCCCGCCGGTGGCGCGATGGTGGCCGTACGCGCCACGGAGGACGAGGTCGCGCCGCTGCTCTCCGACGCCGTCGCGGTCGCCGCCGTCAACGGTCCCGCCTCGGTCGTGCTCTCCGGCGAGGAGGCCGCCACCCTGGCGGTGGCCGAGGAGCTGGCCCGCGGCGGTCGCAAGACCAAGCGGCTGACCGTGTCGCACGCGTTCCACTCGCCGCTGATGGAACCCATGCTCGACGAGTTCCGCGCGGTGGCCGGGTCCGTCACCCACCACCCACCGACGATCCCCGTGCTCTCCACGGTCACCGGCGAGCCCGCCGAGCTGACCCCGGAGTACTGGGTCCGTCAGGTGCGGGCGACGGTGCGGTTCGCCGGGGCGGTCGAGGCGCTGGCGGCACGCGGCGTCCGCACCTTCCTCGAACTGGGCCCGGACGCGGTGCTCACCGCGCTCGGCCGGGAGTGCGTGGCCGACGGCGAGTTCGTACCCGCGCAGCGCGCCGACCGGGACGGACAGCTGGTGGCGGCCGAGGCACTCGCCCGCCTGCACAACCGTGGCGTACCCGTCGACTGGCCGGCCTTCTTCGCCGGCGCGCGCCCGGTCGACCTGCCCACGTACGCCTTCCAGCGCACCCGCCTGTGGCCGGACCCGCCGGCCGCCGCCGCGCCGGGCGACGACTTCTGGGCCGCGGTCGACCGCGACGACCTGGGCGCGCTGCTGGGCCTGGACGACTCCGCGACCCTGAAGGACGTCGCGGTGGCGCTGGCGTCGTGGCGACGCGGGCCCGCGCCCGGCTACCAGCTGCGCTGGTCCCCGGTCACGGAGCTGCCGGTGGCCGCGCTGCGGGGCGTGTGGCTGGTGCCGGCGGGCGCCGGACGGATCGCCGAGGCGATGACCCGGCACGGCGCCGACGTCCGCGTGTACCGTGACGGCACGGCGGACGAGCTGCTCGACCTGACGCCGGAGCACGTGGCCGCGGGGGTGCTGACGACGCCCGCCGGTCCCACCCCGGCGGCGCTGGTCCGGGCCCTCGACGAGGCGCGCATCGACACCCCGGTGTGGTGCCTGACCCGGGGCGCGGCCGCGGTTACCCCCACTGAGCGGATCACCGACCTGGACGGGGCGGCTGCGTACGGCTTCGGCCGCTCCACCGCCCTCGCCACGCCCCGGGCCTGGGGCGGGGTCGTCGACCTGCCCGAGACGCTCGACGACCGGACGCTGACCGCCCTGTGCCGGGTGCTCACCCGGGGTGCCGGCGAGGACCAGGTGGCGCTGCGCTCGGCGGGCGTCTTCGCCCGCCGGCTCGTCGCGGCCCCCGTGCCGACCGGCGAGCCGTGGCGGCCGGCGGGCACGGTGACGCTGCACGGCGGGCCGCTGGCGGACAAGATCGCGGCCCTGCTGGAGGCGGCGGGCGCGACGGTCACCACGGAAGCCGCCGACACGGTGGTCGTCACCAGCGACGCCGACGACGCGGTCGAGACGGCCCTCGCCGCCCGGGCGGAGCGGCTCGTGCTCGTGCACACGGCCGACGAGATGTTCGGCGTCGCCGGCGCCGCCGAGACGGCGGCCGTGTTCGACGCGATCGCCCAGCAGCGCGACGGGGTGGTGTCGGTCGCGGTCGGTCCGGATCTCACCATGGAGCAGTTCGGCGCGGCGGTGGGCGCGGGCGCGGTCGGGCGGGTCGCCGCCGCCGTGGACTGGGCCTCGTTCGCGCCCGACTACACCCGGTACCGGCCGAGCCCGCTGCTGCGGGACCTGCCGGACGCGATGCGCCACATCACCGAGACCGCCGAGGACACGCTCGACATCGACGGCCCCGACGCGTTGCGCCGGCTGCTCGACGGCGCCGACGAGGCCGAGACCCGCGCGGTGCTGTCCCACGTGGTGCGGGCGCAGACCGCGTACACGCTCGGTCTGCCGTCGGCCGCCACGGTCGACGAGAACCAGGAGTTCCTCGACATCGGTTTCTCCTCGCTCACCGCCGTGGAGCTGCGACGCCGGCTGGAGGCGCTCACGGGGCTGGAGCTGACCGCCGCGCTCGTCTACGACCACCCGACGCCTGCCGAGGTGGTCGAGGAGCTGCTGGCCCAGCGGGCCCTCGTCGCATAACAGACCCCCACGCCGAGGAGCGGCCCTTCGCCACCCCTCACGGAAGGAAGCCCCCATGAGCAAGTCCGCCCGGATGAGCAGCCTCATCAAGCCGCCCAAGGTGGCGTGGAACCCGACGGAGCGCCGGCTGCTGCGCGCGGCGGGCATCGCGGACCTGCGCGCCGTCGCCCGCCGGGCGGTGCCCCGGATGGTGTTCGACTACTGCGACGGGGCGGCCGACAGCGAGCGCAGCCTCAGCCGCGCCCGGGAGACGTTCGCCAACATCGAGTTCCAGCCGTCGGTGCTGCGTGACGTGTCCGCCCTCGACACCAGCCGGACGGTGCTCGGCAAGCGGCAGAAGCTGCCGTTCGCCCTGGCGCCCGTCGGGTTCAACCGGGTGATGCACGCCGAGGGCGAGCCGGCGGTCGCCTCGGTGGCGCAGCAGTTCGGCATTCCGTACTCGGTCTCCACGCTCGCCACCACGTCGCTGGCGGACGTCGCCGCCGCCGCGCCGCAGGGCCGGCACTGGTTCCAGCTGTACTTCGCCGAGGACCGGGCGATGGTCAAGGAGCTGATCGCGCTCGCCGAGGAGGCGAAGTTCGACACCATCCTGCTGACGCTGGACACGCCGATCTCCGTGCCGCGGCGCCGCGACATCCGCAACGGGCTCACCATCCCGCCGTCGATGAGCATCGGCACCATCGCCGAGGCGTTCCTGCACCCGGGCTGGTGGATGCGGCAGTGGCGGGCCGGCACCCCGTCGCCGCAGGTGCTCAGGGCGACCGGCGGGTCCGCCTCCGACATGATCAAACGGGTGTTCAACCCCCGGCTGTCCATCGAGGACGTCGAGTGGCTGCGCGGCGCCTGGTCGGGCAAGCTCGTCGCCAAGGGCGTGCAGAGCGTCGCCGACGCCAAGCGGGTCGCGGCCGTCGGGGTCGACGGGGTGTGGCTGTCCACGCACGGCGGCCGCAAGCTCGACCGGGCCCCGGTGCCCGTCGAGCTGCTGCCGCACGTGGTCGACGAGGTCGGCGACCGGGTCGAGGTGCTCGTCGACACCGGCATCACCTCGGGCGCGGACATCGTCGCCGCGATCGCGCTGGGCGCCACCGCCGCCGTGGTCGGCCGGGCCTACCAGTACGGGCTGATGGCCGGCGGCCGGCGGGGCGTCGTACGGGCCATGGAGATCCTGAGCCGGGAGATCGAGGTCACCATGAAGCTGCTCGGGGTCTCCTCGGTGGGCGAGCTGAACCGTTCGCACGTCAGGTTCCGCTGATTCCCGTGGTTCCTCGGTTCCCGGATGGACCGCCGCGAAGGCCCGATGTTGGCTGCTCGTGGCGGTCTCTTCGCGGGTGGTGAGGGGTGTCGGTAGGGGTTACCCCTCCCGGAGCCCTTCGTAATGATCGGACTGTCGTATTTCGGGGCGTACGTGGAGGTTATCTGTGGCACGCATGGGCGGGAATGGTCACTGCCGTTCGTTCAACGGGGACGGGAGGATGGACATCATGGTCCGTGACGACGTCACGGGCGAACTGCTGGTCTTCCCGCACAGCGGCAGCTTCCGTGGTGGCGAGACCTTCGGCGAGCCGGTGCTGATCAGCACCGGTTTCCATCCGGAGCGCAACCACGGGCTGGTCCGTCCCATCGACGTCAACGGCAACGGCTACGCCGACGTCATCGGCGTGAGCATGACGCACATGAACGAGACGCACGGGATCTTCCTCTACCCGAACAAGGGCGGGCTGAACGGTCTGGACACCCTCGGTGAGCCGATCCGCATCTCCGGCGCGCGGGACGACAAGAAGTGGGAGACCCTGGGCATCGCGGACGTGGACCTGGACGGTTGCGACGACATGTTCGGCCGCGAGCAGAACGCCGGCCACGTGGACGCGTTCTTCAACCAGCGGCAGGTCAAGCAGAACGAAACGTACGACCGCACCGCGCACCGCCTGGTGACCGTCGACGTGGACGACTTCCCGCTGGCGATGGCCGACGTCACCGGCACCGGCCGGCCCGACCTGCTGGTCCGCCGGGCCAACGGCGACCTGGACCTGTACGAGTTCGCGCACAACACCTCCGGCGAGGGCCCGTGGTGGCGGGGCGAGGGCCGGTGGTTCACGCTCGCCCGGGGCTGGCAGGAGTACGAGATCATCACGGTGACCGACATCGACCTGGACGGCCGCCCCGACCTGTTGGGTCTGCGCGCCGACGGCACGCTCGTCGTCCACCTGCACAACGGCAAGTTCGACCCGGACCGGCCGTTCGCGACGCTGTCCGCACCGGAGGTCGTCGCGACCGGCTGGCAGAAGTACTCGGTGGTGAGCTGACGTGGGTCAGCTCGCGCCGCAACCGGGCGGGCCGCCACGCGCGGTCCCGCGACCCGACACGGTGGACACACGACGAGAGGGACAGTGGTGAGCGCTGACGAGGCCGGCGACCAGGCCGGGTGGCGGTTGGTAGTGGAATCGAAGCGCTGCATCAGCTCGGGTTTCTGCGTGGGCAGCGCGCCGGACCACTTCGCGATGGACCCCGTCTCCCGGCCGCTGGCCGACGTGGTGGCGCCGTCCGAGCTGGTGGTCGAGGCCGCCGAGTTCTGCCCGGTGGAGGCCATCTCGGTGCTCGACGCGCAGGACGGGACGCTGATCGCCCCGAAGCGATGACGGTGGGGCCCGCCGGGTGCGACCACACCCGGCGGGCCGACGCCCACCACAGGCCGCCGTAGGCGGCCTTCTTCGTTTTCGGCCGCAGCCGGTCCTTGCAGTCACCGGGGACCGGGCCAGCTCGACGCGACCTGTCGAGCTGCCCCCGTGGACGGGGCGGCGCCGGCGCGCCGCCCCGTCGGTTCAGATCTTGTCCAGTTCGTTGTCGAGGATGTCGAACAGGTCGTCCGCGGTGACGGAGGCGAGGTCGGCGCTCTCGGCCGGCGCCGGGTTGGACTTGTCGCGCCACTTCGTCAGGAGCCGTTGCAGGGCCGTGGCGATGTCCGTCTCCGCCGCGTCCGCCGTCTCCAGCTCGTCCAACGTCGCCTCGAGCCTGGCGATGCCGTCGACCAGGGTGCGCAACCGCAGCTTCTCCTGGTTGCCGCCCAGCTCCTCGATCAGGTGCTCCACGAGCGCCGTGGGCGTGGGATGGTCGAAAGTCAGCGTCGCCGGCATCCGCAGGCCGGTGGCCTGGTTGAGCCGGTTGCGCAGCTCCACCGCCGTCAGCGAGTCGAAGCCCAGCTGCTTGAACGCCTGGTCCGCCGCGATGGTCTCCACCGACTCGTGGGCCAGCACGGCGGCCACGTTCGTGCGTACCAGGGTCAGCAGCACCTCGCGCTGTTCCGGCTCGGTGAGCCCGGCGAGCCGGCGGGACAGCGGCACCGCGCTGCCGGCCGGGGTGGCGCGCCGGGGTCGGGTGAAGGAGCGCAGCGGTGGCGACGCCGTCGTGCTCGTGCGCAGGGCGGAAACGTCCAACCTGATCGGGACCAGGCACGGCTCCTCGGTCCGGCAGGCCGCGTCGAACAGCGCGAGCCCCTCCTCGACGGTGTGCGCCAGCACGCCGGTGCGCCCGATGCGGGCGAGGTCGGCCTCGGTCAGCCCACCGGTCATCGCGCCACCGCTGCGCCACAGGCCCCAGGCCAGCGACGTCGCCGTGAGGCCGGCGGCCCGGCGGTGCGCGGCGAGCGCGTCCAGGTAGGCGTTCGCCGCCGCGTAGTTCGCCTGGCCGGCCGTGCCGAGCACCCCGGTCGCCGAGGAGAACAGCACGAACAGCTCGACGTCGCCGGCCAGCTCGTGCAGGTTGAGCGCGGCGTCGACCTTGGCCCGCAGCACCGTGTCCACCCGTTCCGGCGTGAGCGACTCGACCGTGCCGTCGTCCAGCACACCCGCGGCGTGCACGACGCCGACCAGGTCGGGCACGGACGTCAGGAGTTCCGCCAGTGCGGCCCGGTCCGCGGCGTCGCAGGCGACGACCGTGATCCTGGCGCCCAGCGACTCCAGCTCGGCCGCCAGCTCCGCGGCGCCCGGCGTGGCCGGGCCCCGGCGGGAGGTCAGCACGAGGTGCCGCGCGCCGTGCGCGGTGACCAGGTGGCGGGCCAGCGCGGCGCCCAGTGCTCCGGTGCCGCCGGTGACGAGCACGGTGCCCGTCGGGTCGAACAGGCGGCGGTCCGAGGCGGCCGCGAACGTCGCCAGGCGCGGCACGGTCGACACCCCCTCGCGGACGGCCACCTGCGGCTCCCCGGTCGCGACGGCCGTGCCGACGAGGGCCGGGTCGTCGGTGTCGACGAGGACGAAGCGGTCGGGGTGCTCGGTCTGGGCGGAGCGGACCAGGCCCCAGACCGCCGCACCCGCCGGGTTCGTGCCGTCGGTCGCGCCCCGGGACACGAACACCAGCGGGGAACGGTCGCCGGGCAGCCACTCCTGGACCGCCGCGAGCGCGTCGTGCACGGCGGCCCGTACCGCCTCGGCGTCCGTGCCGGTGCCGACCGGGAACACGTCGAAGGCGTCGGCGGGGGCCACGGGCGTGGGGACCGGCAGCCACTCCAACCGGTGCAGCCCGTCCGGACCGGCGGTGGAGCGCAGCTGCTCGATCGTCACCGGGCGCGCGGCCAGGGACTCGACAGTGGCCACCGGCATCCCGGTGTCGTCGGCGAGCGCCAGGGCGTACGCGTCGTCGGCGGTCGGGGTGATCCGCACCCGCAGGGCCGTCGCCCCGGCGGTCAGCACCCGTACGCCGTGCCAGCTGAACGGCAGGCGCAGCGGGCCCTCGGTCCCGGTGGCCAGGGAGATCGGGTGCAGGGCAGCGTCCAGCAGCGCCGGGTGCAGTCCGAAGCGGCCCGTGGGCACGTCTGCGGGGAGCGCGACCTCCGCGAGCAGTTCGTCGCCGCGGCGCCAGGCCGCCACCAGTCCCCGGAACGCGGGACCGTAGTCGATGCCGAGGTCGGCGACGCGGTCGTACAGGTCCTCGACCGGGGCGGGGACGGCGTCGGCGGGTGGCCACTCACCGGTCCAGCCGGTCTCGGGCTCCGCGGCGACGTCGAGCAGGCCGGTCGCGTGCTGCGTCCAGGGCTCGCCGTCGGGTGCGTCCTCGCGTCGGGAGTGCACCCGCAGCGGCCGGCGGCCGGCCTCGTCGGGTTCCCCGACCTCCACCTGGATCCGTACCGCGCCGTCCGGCGGCAGCACCAGCGGCGCGTGCAGGGTCAGCTCCTCGATGAGGTCGAGGTCGACGTGCTCGGCGGCCCGCCGCGCGAGTTCGACGAACGCGGCGCCCGGCAGCAGGACGGTGCCCAGGACGGCGTGGTCGGCGAGCCAGGGCTGCTCGCGCAGGGACAGCCGGCCGGTGAGCACGCTCCGCTCCGAGTCGGCGAGCCCCAGCACCGCGCCGAGCAGCGGGTGGTCCGCCGCCCCGAGGCCGAGTCCGCCGGCGTCGCCGGGGGACTCGTCGGGGACCAGCCAGTACCGCTGGTGCTGGAACGGGTACGTCGGCAGCTCCACCTCGCGGGCCCCCGCCAGGTACGCGCCGGCGTCGGGGCCGGTCCCGGCGGTGAAGAGCTGCCCGACGGCCCTGGTGAGGGTCGTGGTTTCGGGTTGTCCGCGGCGGGTGGTGGCGATGGCGGTGGCGGTGGCGGTGGCGAGGACGGTGTCGGGGCCGATTTCGAGGAAGGTGTCGACGTGGTGGGTGGTGGTGA
>NZ_JBHMIR010000044.1:0-37493 GCF_048060285.1 Micromonospora sp. LOL_025
CCCCGACCACTACGCCCAGTGGGAGCAGCAGGCCGCCGACCTCGTCACCGAGCACTGGAACAGCTGACAGCGCGATACATGACATGCCGCTGGCCGGCACTCCACCCGGGGTGCCGGCCAGCGGCACGTCCGGGGTCCCGGCGTCGCCGCATCGGCCCAGCGAACTCCGGCTACCCGGCGACGGACTGAGCCGGCACCGTAGTCGGCTGGGCAGTGGGGCGACTGACGGGTTCGTGTCCCGCCCGGGCGTACAGTCGGGCGGTGGAGCGTGCCGAGAAGATGCCCGCGGAGACCCGACCACCCGGCGTGGCCAGCGCCGATCCCGGCAGCGTCCTGCTGCCGGGCCACGACGTGCCGCTGGGTCGCTACACGACCGTTCGTCGGCTGCTCCCGCAGCGGCAGCGGCGGATGGTCGGCGCCTGGTGCTTCGTGGACCACTTCGGTCCGGACGACGTGGCCGAGCGGCCCGGCATGGAGGTGCCGCCGCATCCGCACACCGGCCTGCAGACCGTGACCTGGCTGCTGGACGGGGAGATCCTGCACCGGGACAGCCTGGGCAACGTCCAGCCGATCCGCCCCGGCCAGCTCAACGTGATGACCTCGGGGCACGGCATCGCGCACTCGGAGCGGTCGCCCGAGCGGCACCCGCCACTGATGCACGGCGTGCAGCTCTGGGTCGCGCTGCCGGATCCGGCCCGCGCCGGGGCCGCCGACTTCGCCCACCACGCCGACCTGCCGCGCTGGCGCGACGGTGACCTGGACGTCACCCTGCTGGTCGGCGAGCTCGCGGGGGAGCGGTCCCCGGCCCTGACGTACACCCCGCTGCTCGGCGCGCAGGTGGAGCTGCACGGGCCCGCGCCGGCCACGCTGCCACTGCGGCCCGACTTCGAGTACGGGCTGCTGGCCATGTCCGGCGCCGCCGAGGTCGACGGGGTGCCGTTCGCACCGGGGGCGCTGCTCTACCTCGGCGCCGGCCGGGAGCGGCTCACCCTGACGGGCACGCCGGGCAGCCGGCTGCTGCTGCTCGGCGGGGCCCCGTTCGAGGAGCCGCTGGTGATGTGGTGGAACTTCGTCGGCCGCTCGCACGAGGAGGTGGCCGCCGCCCGGGAGGACTGGATGGTCGGGCGGCGTTTCGGCGTCGTCGCCGACGATCCCGCCCCGCCGTTGCCCGCCCCGGCACTGCCGACCACCCGCCTCAAGGCGCGCGACCGCAGCGGCGGGCTGCACGGCTGAGGCAGGCAGGCGTGGCCGGGCGCGGCGCGGGTAGTCGCCGGCATGCCGACCACAGCCACTTCCCGCGTCGAGGACAGGAAACGCCTGGTACGCCGGCTCGCCGGCAGCGGGCGCGGCTTCGCCGAGCAGTACGGCTTCCGGGTCGTCAACAACCCGGCGAGCCTGTTCCAGGTGCTCTGCCTCGCCGTGCTGCTGGCCCGCCGGGGTGACTTCCGGCGGGCCGTGGACAGCGCGCACGCCCTGCCCGCCGCGGGCTGGGACAGCGCCGCCCGGCTGGCCCGGTCCCTGCACGAAGACCGGGTACGCGTGCTGCGCGACAGCGGCCAACGCGGCGACGTCGACGCGCTCGCCGACACGCTCGGCGACCTGGCCTGCGCCGTGGCGGAGCGCTACCGGGGCGACCTGCGCCGGCTGCGCGCGGTGGCCCACCACGACCCGGCCCGGGAGCGGGAACTGCTCACCGAGTTGCCCGGGGTCGACGCCACGGTGGTCGACCTGTTCCTGCGCGAGGCCCAGGCGCTGTGGCGGGAGGTGGCGCCGGTGGCCGACCGGAGGGCGCTCGTCGCGGCCCGCCGGCTGGGGCTGGGCCGCTCCGCCGACGACCTGGCGGGCCTGGCCGGCAGCGGGGAGTCCGAGCGCCTGGCCTGGCTGGTCGGGGCGCTGGCCCGGGTCGACCTGGAGAAGCGGTACGCGGAGTTGACCGCCTGACGGGGTCCCGTTGCCCTCCGGGGGCGCGGCGTCGCCGTGGTGGGCTGGCCCACACTTCCTTCGTAATCGTACGAACGGGTGATGTTCCATCGTATGATGGTCGCGGCACTGATGCCCGCCCGGTTCGGGCGTACATCGACAGCCTGGTGGTCGTGGCCCGGTTCGGGCCCGACCGGCCACCGGACAGGTTCTGTGTGGCGCCCCGGTCGCGGTTCGCGACGGGGGCGCCCGCCTGTCCGGCACCCCCGCACTCCGCCGGCCGCCGGCCCACTTCACCCGGGCGCCGGCTCATCCCGCCAGGCCGGCCAGCAGGTTCACCGTGACCGCGATGATGAACGCCCCGAACAGGTACGACACCATCGAGTGTCGCAGTGCCGTCCGGCGCATCTCGTTGCTGGTCAGTGACGTGTCGGAGACCTGGAAGGTCGTCCCGACGGTGAACGCCACGTAGGCGAAGTCCGAGTAGCGGGGCGGCTCCGACTGGTTGAAGTCGATCCCACCGTCCGGCCCGGTGTAGTAGATCCGCGCGTACCGGGCGGCGAACACGGTGTGCACCACTAGCCAGGACAGCAGCACGCTCAGCACGCCCAGCCCGCCGTAGACGTTGCGGGCGGCCGTGGCGGGCGCCCCGTGCGCGCTGGTCACCACGACGCCGACGGCCAGCAGGCTGGCCAGGCAGGCGGAGAGCAGCAGCGCGTCACGCGCCGCCCGGTTCGGGTCCTCGTACACCGCCAACCGGGCCGTCCGCCGCGCGTCCATCGGCCACAGCTTGTGCCAGACCAGCACCAGCCAGCTCAGCGCCGCGGCGTCCCACCCGGCCAGTGGTGCCAGCGCCGGCGTGGCGGTCAGCGCGGTGAGTCCGCCGACCACCAGGCCGATCGCGCCCATCACGGTGAGCTGGACCGCGGCCGGGGTGTGCCCGACCGGCCCGCGCGTCGTCACCCGTCACCGGCGCGGGCGCCACGCTCCGGCCCGGGCGTGCCCGCGCCAGGCACGCTGCGGGCCCGCGACGGCAAGGCTCAGATGCCGCGCAGGTGCTGCGACACCCGCTGGTGCTTGTCCCGGGCCTGCGCCGCCCGCTGCGCGGGGCCGACCTCCGGGGCCGCCTCGATGCCCGCGGAGCGGGCCACCTCGTTGCCGTTGGCGTAGTCGACCGGCGGCAGGGCCCGCAACGCCCGCAGTATGTCCGGCGGGGCGCCCTCCCGTTCGGCCTCGCGTACCACGTCGTCCTTCTCGGCCGGGTAGTCCAGGCTCGACAGGTACTGCAGCACGTCGGCGTAACTCGCCATGGTGTCGGCTCCTCCGGGGCATCGATCCGGTCACGACCGGCGGCGGTTACCCGCCCGGCGGGCCGTCACGCGCCGTCCCGGGCGGAAATCCCCGTCGTTTCCCGGCCGCCTCGGCGGGTACGCGCAGGCCCCGACGCAGCCCCAAGGAGCCCGGATGAACTACGACACCTTCGTCGACCAGGTCGCCCAGCGCACCCGTACCCCCTCGGAGCAGGCGGTGGCGCTGACCCGGGCGACGCTGGAGACCCTCGCCGAGCGGCTGACCGGTGGGGAGGTGCTGGACCTGGCCGCGCAGCTGCCCAGGCCGTTGCAGCTCGTGTTGAAGCCGAGCCCGCGCACCGAGTCGGCGGAACGGTTCGGCGCGGCCGAGTTCGTCGCCCGCGTCGCCGTGCGGGCCGGCGTGACCGAGCCCGCGGCACGCGACGCCGCCCGGGCGGTCTTCGTGACCCTCCGCGAGGCGATCAGCGGCGGCGAGTTCGACGACGTGGTGGTTCAGCTCCCGCGCGACTTCCGGGACATGGTCGAGCCCGCGATGGCGCCGGGCGCCACCCTGCGCCGCTCCTGACCGCCGACCGCTCGCCCGTGCCCGCCGCCGCCTGTGGCGGGCCCGACGGAGGCGGTGCCGGCCGCGACCACCCGACCGTGGCGGTCCTGTCGTGGGGGTTCGGCCCGTGGTGGTGTCGGCCGCCTCAGGCGACGGCGCCGGCGGCGCGCAGGGCGGCGACCCGCTCCGGGGCGAAACCCGCCCCGGCCAGCAGCTCGTCGGTGTGCTCGCCCGGCTGGGGCGGGGGGCGGCGCAGCGCGGTGGGGGTGCCCGAGAAGCGGGGCGCCGGGGCCGGCTGGGTGACCCCGTCCCGCTCCACGAAGGTGCCCCGCGCGGCCAGGTGCGGGTGCTCCGGCGCCTCCCGCCAGTCCAGCACCGGCGCCACGCAGGCGTCCGAGGAGCCCACCAGCGCCGTCCACTCGTCCCTGGTCCGGGTGCGGAACAGCCGCGCCCACGACCGGCGCAGCGCCGGCCAGTTCGCCGGGTCGGTGCGGTCCAGCGCCTCGTCCGGGGCCAGCGGGAAGCCGGTGCGCCGGACGAGTTCGTCGTAGAACCGCGGCTCCAGCGCGCCGACCGCCAGGTACCGGCCGTCGGCGCACTCGTAGGTGTCGTAGAAGGGAGCGCCGCCGTCGAGCAGGTTCACCCCGCGCGGGTCCTGCCACATGCCGAGCCGACGCAGCGCGTGGATCTGGGTGCTGAGCACCGCAACGCCGTCGACGATGGCCGCGTCGACCACCTGCCCACGCGCGCCGCCGCGCACCGCGTACAGGGCGGAGACCAGGCCGAGGGCGAGCATCATGCCGCCGCCGCCGAAGTCGCCGAGCAGGTTCATCGGCGGTACGGGGCGCTCGCCGGCCCGGCCGATCCCGTGCAGCGCGCCCGTCAACGCCAGGTAGTCGATGTCGTGCCCCGCGTACGGGGCCGCCGGCCCCTCCTGCCCCCAGCCGGTCATCCGCCCGTACACCAGCCGGGGATTCGCCGCGAGGCAGTCCGCCGGGCCGACACCGAGCCGCTCGGTGACCCCCGGGCGGAACCCCTCGATCAGCGCGTCGGCGCCGGCGACCAGGGCCAGCACCACCTCCCGGCCGCCGGGGGACTTGAGGTCGACCCCGATCGAGCGGCGCCCCCGGTTGAGCAGGTCCGGGTGCGGGGTGCCGAAGGCGTCCGGGTCGACGTCCGTGGCCCGGTCCACCCGGACCACGTCCGCGCCCAGGTCGGCCAGCATCATCGCGGCGAACGGGCCGGGACCGATGCCGGCCAGCTCGATCACCCGCACGCCGGCCAACGGGCCGGCCGGGACGTCCTCGGTCATCGGCACACCATAGGCGAGGCGCGTTTGCGTCGTAAGGGGTCGGGAACCCGCCCGCCGAGCAGCGGGAGGTGGCGTGGTCGACGACCGGATCAGGGTGGCGATGCTGCACGGTCCCGGTCGGCCCGACGCCGACGGCGTCAGCGACTACGTGACGCATCTTCTCGAGGCGCTCGACGGCGTCGGGGTCGAGGCGACCCCGGTGCCGGTGCGGCCCGACGCCGACCGGGGACGCTGGCGGGCCGCCACCGCCCGGGCCGCCCGCCGGGTCCGCGAGCTGGCCCCCGACGTGGTGCACGTGCAGTTCGCCCCGTCGGCGTACCGGTTCTCGGGGCAGCCCGGACTGCTGCCGTGGCGGCTGCCCCGGCGGGTGCCGCTGGTCACCACCCTGCACGAGTACGGCTGGTGGGCCTGCCCCGGCTGGCTGCCGGGGCGGCTCTGGTCGGCGGTGGAGCGGGCCCGCTGCTGGGACCGGGAGTCCGGCCGGCTGGTGCCGGCGAGCGCGGCCGTGATCGTCACGAACCCCGGCCACGGCGACGTCGTCCACGCGCGTACCGGCCGGCGGGCCACGCACATCCCGATCGCCCCGAACGTCGTCGACCGCGTCGGCGCGTCCACCGCGGGGCTGCGCCTGCGGGTGGAGCTGGGCCTACCGGAGGGCGCGCCGCTGCTGGCCTTCTTCGGTTTCGTGCATCCGGTCAAGGGACTGCGGTACCTCATCGAGGCGCTGCCCGAGCTGCGGCGCGACCACCCGGACCTGCGGCTGCTGGTGGTCGGCGGGTTCACCTCGCAGGCGCTGCCCGAGCGGGAGGCGCGGGCGTTCCGCGGGGAGCTGACCGGGCTGGCCGGGCGGTGCGGGGTGGCCGAGGCGGTGACATTCACCGGGCACCTGTCCGCCGACCGGGTCTCCGCCGCGCTGCACGCCGCCGACGTGGCGGTGCTGCCGTTCACCACAGGGGTGAGCACGAAGAGCGGGGCCCTGCTCGCCGCGCTCGCGCACGGCGTGCCGACCGCGGTGACGCAGTCCGACGCCGGCGACGACGGGTTGCGGCGCAGCGGCGCGGTGGCGGTGATCGGCGCCCGCCGGGACAGCGCGGCGGTCGCGCGTACCGTCGGCAGGCTGCTCGCCGACCCGGTGCTGCGTCGCCGGCTCGCCGAGCGCGGGCGGGCCTTCGCCGCCGCGTACTCCTGGCCGAGGGTGGCCGCCGCGCACCGTGACCTCTACGCCCGGACCCTGGGGCGCGCGGATGCCTGACCGGTACGCGGACATCCTGGTGGTCGACCTGCTCGGCGGGATCGGCGACCTGCTGATGCTGCTGCCGGCGGTGCACGGCCTGGCCCGCCGCAACCCCGGCGCGCGACTGCGGGTGCTCACCCACGATCCCGGGGCGGAGCTGGTGCGCGCCGACCCGGCGGTCGCCGAGGTGCGCACCCCCCGGCACGGCCGGCCGGGCGCGGAGCGGGACGCGGTCGTCGAGGCGCTCGCGGCCTCCCGACCGGACCTGGCGGTCACCACCACCCGCTACGACGGGATCCCGGAGCTGCTCGAGGGCGGGGCCGGACGGGCCGTGACGAACCTGTGGCGCGGCCCGCCGCCGGAGCAGCCGGTCGGCGACCGCTACCTGGAGATCCTCTGCGCCGAAGGACTGCTCGGCGCGGCCGACCGGGCCGCCCGGCCCCGGGTGCACCTGGGCGACGAGGCCCGGCGCGCGGGGGAGCGGGCGGTGGCCCGGCTGGTGGGGGAGCCCCTCGCACCGCCGGTGGTGCTCGTCACCGACGCCGGGATGGCGGTCAAGCGCTGGCCGGACCGGCACTGGCGAGGGCTGGCCGGCGCCCTGACCCGGCGCGGGCACCCGGTGCTCACGGTCGGCCCGGTCGACCCCGCCGCGCCGCTCGGGGTGCCGCTGCCCCGGGCCGACCTGCCCACCCTCGCCGGGCAGTTCGCGGCGGTGGGCCGGCGCGGCGGGGTGGTGGTCGGGCCGGACACCGGGCCGGTGCGCCTCGCCGCCGCGACCGGCGCCACGACGGTGGCGCTGTTCGGCCCCACCGACGCCCGGCGGTACGGGATGGGCGGCGCCGACCTCCAGGGCCTGCCCGGCTGCGGGTACCGGCGTGCCACCGCCATCACCGAGCAGCCCTGCTGGTGGGAGGCGCGCTGCCCGCTCGACGCGGCCGGCCCGGCGTGCATGGCCGACCTCGACGTGGCAACCGTGCTCGCCGCCGTCACCGCCCGCTGAGCGGGGACGAAAGCCCCTCGACGACCCGTACCACACCGTGCGCGCGTGCTCCGGCGTGCCCCGTTTGCCGAGCCCACGGGCCTGCCCTAACCTTGTCGCGACGAGGGGAGTACTTCCCACGAGCCATCCCGGTCAGTACGGCGTGCCCGGAGCATGCCTCGGGTGGCTGCCCACGAAAAGTGGGTGAAGGAGACCTCGAACATGACAGGGTGTTCGAGGAGGCTCCATGTCCGATTTGCCATATCTTGCTGCCACCGGTCTCCAGTCGGTCGGCACCCCCACGCTGTGGGGCGTCACCATCGCCGCCGTGATCGCCCTGCTGGTGTTGGACTTCCTGGTCACCCGCAAGCCGCACGAGGTGTCGATGCGGGAGGCGCTGGGCTGGTCCGCCTTCTACATCGCCCTGCCGCTGGCCTTCGGCGTCTGGGTCTGGTCCCGCTTCGGCTCGAAGCAGGGCGTGGAGTACCTCACCGGTTACCTGGTCGAGAAGTCCCTCTCGGTCGACAACCTGTTCGTCTTCATGCTGCTGCTGGCCGCGTTCGCGGTGCCGGCCGAGCTGGCCCAGCGGGCCCTGCTCTACGGCATCACCGGCGCGCTCCTGCTGCGGGCGGTGTTCATCGCCATCGGCGCGGCGGCCCTGCAGACCCTCGACTTCGCCTTCCTGCTCTTCGCGATCATCCTGCTGCTCACGGCGGCGAAGCTGCTGCGCGACGCCGTCACCGGGCACGAGCAGGAAGTCGACATCAGCAAGATGCGCTCGGTGAAGCTGCTGCGCAGGTTCATGCCGGTCACCGAGGACTACCACGGCCCCAAGATGGTCGTCCGCATCGCCGGCCGGCGGACGCTCACCCCGTTCGCCCTCGTGGTGACCGCGCTGCTCGCCACGGACATCGTCTTCGCCGTCGACTCCGTGCCCGCCGTCTACGGCATCACCGAGGACCCGTACCTGGTCTTCGCCACCAACGCGTTCGCCCTGCTGGGGCTGCGGGCTCTCTATTTCGTGCTGCACGCCGCGCTCAGCCGGCTCGTGCACCTCAGCTACGGCCTGGCGATCATCCTGGCGTTCATCGGCCTCAAGCTCGGCCTGCACTGGGCGCACGGCATCTGGAAGGGCGTGCCGGAGATCCCGACCCTCGCCTCCCTGGGCGTCATCATCGGCGTCCTGGTGATCGTCACCCTCACCAGCCTGCGGGCCACCAGCAAGGCCGGCGGGAAGGAGAAGGAGGTCGTGGTCGAGCGGAACTGAGGCGTCACCCGTCACGGTGCGGTCCGGCCGACGGCGCCCCGCCGCCGCAGCCCCGGTGGTACGACTGACGGGTGGGAATCGTGTCACCGGGCTTTGAGGGCCGGCCCCGCTCCGCGGAGCCGGCCCTGCCGCCGGGGCAGTACCTGACGCAGGACTTCCCGGTGCTCTCCGCCGGCCCGACGCCGCGGGTACCGCTGGAGACCTGGGAGTTCGTCGTCTCCACCGAGTCCGGCGCCGAGTTCCGGTGGAGCTGGGACGAGCTGATGGCGCTGCCCCAGGAGACCCCGGCCGTGGACATCCACTGCGTCACCCGCTGGTCGAAGCGGAACACCGACTGGCAGGGGGTCTCCCTGGACACGCTGCTGGAGGGCATCGACACGGGCGCCCGGTACGCGCAGGCCCACTCGTACGGCGGCTACACCACGAACCTGCCGCTGGCGGACCTGCGCGGCGGGCGGGCCTGGATCGCGCACCGGTACGACGGCGGCCCCCTGCCGGCCGAGCACGGCGGCCCGGCCCGGCTGCTCGTGCCGCACCTCTACTTCTGGAAGTCCGCCAAGTGGGTGCGCGGCATCCGGCTCACCACGGACGACCAGCCCGGGTTCTGGGAGACCGCCGGCTACCACGACTACGGTGACCCGTGGCGTGAGCAGCGGTACCAGGGCGATTGACCGCCCCGCTGCGTTGGCGGGTGGCCCGGCTGTGCGAGCGCCGGGTGGAGACGCCGACGGCGCACACCCTGGTGCTGGAGGCGCCCGGCTGGCCGGGGCACCTGCCCGGGCAGCACGTCGACGTGCGGCTGACCGCCCCCGACGGCTACCAGGCGGCCCGGTCGTACTCGCTCGCCGGCCCGGCCGAGGGCGACCGGATCACGCTGACCGTGCAGCGGGTGTCCGACGGCGAGGTGTCGCCGTACCTGATCGACGTCTACGCCGAGGGCGACCCGGTGGAGGTGCGCGGCCCGGTCGGCGGCTGGTTCGTCTGGCGGCCGGAGGAGACCGCGCCGGTGCTGCTGGTGGCCGGCGGGTCGGGCGTCGTGCCGCTGATGGCGATGGTCCGGGCCCGCCGCGCCGCCGGCAGCCGGGTGCCGTTCCGGCTGATCTACTCGGTGCGCACCCCGGCCGACGTGTTCTACGCCGACGAGCTGCGCCGCCGGGTCCGCGACGACCTGGGCCTGGACGTCGCGTACGTGTACACCCGCGAGGCGCCGCCGGGCTGGCGGGGCGAGCCGCACCGGATCGGGCTGGCCGACGTCAACAACCACGGCTGGCCGCCCGAGCTGGACCCGCTCTGCTACGTCTGCGGCCCGACCGGCTTCGTCGAGACGGTGGCGGACCTGCTGGTCGGGCTCGACCACCAGAGCCGGCGGGTGAAGACCGAACGGTTCGGCCCCACCGGCTGAGCGTGGAGGAGGAGCGCCCGATGACCGACACGTCGTACCTGGACGGCAACATGCTCGACGGCCCGCTGCGGGAGTTGTTCGCCGTCGACCTGAGCACCGCCGCCGGGCGGTGCGAGCACTGCCGCACGCTCGGCCCGCTGGCCGGCCTGCGGGTCTACCCGCACGCACCCGGCCTTGTCGGCCGCTGCCCGAACTGCGCCGAGGTGATGCTGCGGCTGGTCCGCTCGCCCGGGCACGCCTGGCTGGACCTGCGCGGGGCCACCTTCCTGCGGGTGCCGATGCCGCCGGAGCAGCCGTACCCGGGCCCGCTGTGACGGCGGGGGAGGGGGACGTGACACCGACTCCCGGACCGGACGGAGGCGACGTGACGGACGAGGCCCTGCGGGCGCGGTCGGCGCGGGAGGTGTTCGACGACCACCTGCGGCTGGCCGCCGAGCACCGGTTCGCGGAGGACCTGGCGCGCAACGTCTCGCCGTCGTGCGTGGTCCTCGAACGGCGCGGCGTGTTCCGCGGGCACGCGGGCGTCGGGGAGCTGGCGCGCCTGCTGGAGGAGGAACTGCCCGGTGCCCGCTACGTGTACACGAACCAGCTGGTCGAGGGCCGGGTGGCGTTCCTGGAGTGGACGGCGCGGATCGAGGGCGTACGGGTGCGCGACGGGGCGGACTCGTTCCTCATCGAGCAGGGCTGGATCGTCGCCCAGACCATCCACTACACCCTGGAGCGGGTCGCCGGCGAAGCGGACCGGCCCTCGGGTCCGTGAGGGCCGGGGCGCGCCCGGCAGCGACTGGACAACGGCGCGGACCAGGGCGACAGTGGTTCGCCGTGAGATACCTGCGTACGGCGGGTCCGGCCGCCATCCGTCGCCCCCGGCCGGACGACGAGGCCGAGTTCGTCGCGGCGGCCCGGCGCAGCCGTGACCTGCACCATCCCTGGCTCGCCGCGCCCGACGACCCGGCGCGGTACGCCGCGTACCTGCGCAAGATCCGCCGTTGGGACCACGCCGGCTACCTGATCTGCGACCGGGACTCCGGGGCGATCGCCGGCTACGTGAACATCAGCGGGATCCTCATGGGCGCGCTGCGCGGCGGCTACCTCGGCTACGCCGCCTTCCTGCCGTACAGCGGCACCGGGCACGCCTCCGCCGGCATCGGCCTGGTGGTGCGGCACGCCTTCGAGGCGCTCGGCCTGCCCCGGCTGGAGGCGAACATCCAGCCGGGCAACGAGCCGTCCCGCCGGGTGGCCCGCAAGCTCGGTTTCCGGCTGGAGGGCTACTCGCCGGACTACCTGTTCATCGACGGGGCGTGGCGCGACCACGAACGGTGGGCGATCACGGCGCCGCCCGGCACGTAGGCCGGTGGCGGCCCGTCACGACCGCCACCGGCCGCCGGGTCAGCGCCCGGGCCGGCGTGCCTCGGGCCGCTGGCCGTCGAGGCGCACGAACCGCCCCTGCTTCTGCTCGACGCGCCGACGCTGCCGGGACGTGAGCTGCGTGCGACCGCTCTGCCGCAGGTAGATCGGCTGCCGCCGGTCGTTCGACATCGGTGTGCTCATGGCGCTGTCCTCCCGTCGCTCGGGTGGCGGTGGAGCACCACCGTGCCGCCGGGGCGGGTGAGGTGGACCCACCCGCCCCGGGTGATCCGGCCCGTCGGTGGACGGCCGCGGTCGTGCGCGTCGTTCGCCCGCGCGCGGTCCGCGCCGCTTCACCCGGAGCGGGTGATGACGTACGGCGACGGTCTTCCTACGCTGGAGTCATGGCTGTCGTCCGTCCGACCCCCGCCGACCCCACACCCGGCCTGCGGGCCGCCGCCGGGGAGAGCGGCGACCAGCGGGCCATGCCGCCCGAGCTGGGCCCGGACTCGATCGCCGTGCTCAGCGGCCCGACCTTCATGTACTCCGACCCCTGCGGGGACGTGCCGCCGGGCAGCATCGGCGGCCTGGTGCACCTGGACACCCGGCTGATCAGCGGCTGGGTGCTCACCCTCAACGGCGAGCAACTGCTGGTGCTGCGCGCCGAGACCATCGACCACTACTCGGCCCAGTACGTGCTGACCAATCCGGCCCAGCCCGACCTGCCGCCGGACAGCCTGGGCATCCGGCGGCTGCGCTACGTCGGCGACGGCTTCCACGAGCGGGTGGAGATGGTGTCCTTCCGGCCGGAGCCGGTCCGGTTCGAGCTGCGGCTGGCCGTGGGCGCCGACTTCGCGGACCTGTTCGAGGTCAAGTCCGGGGTCCGGGACCGCTCCGCGGAGATCACCCGCAGCCACGCGCAGGACGGCTCGGAACTGTGCTTCACGTACGCCCGGGGCGACTTCGCCGCCGAGACCCGGGTCTGCTGCTCCCGGCCGGCGGACCGGATCGAGGGCGACGACCTCGTCTGGGACATCACCCTGCACAGACGCGAGGAGTGGTACGTCGACCTGCACGTGCCGCTGCCACCGGGAATGGGGGTGGTGGAGCCGGTCCGGGGCGACATCGCCGACGTGTTCCACCGCCGCGCCGACGACCCGGTGCGCCGCTGGGCCCTCGGGCGGGCGGCGCTGCGCAGCGACAACCAGGCGCTGGGGCGGACGCTCGAGCAGACCCGCGACGACCTGGCGGCGCTGCGCCTCGACCTGGAGGTGAAGGGGCAGCGCATCATGCTCCCCGGCGCCGGCCTGCCCTGGTTCCTCTCCGTCTTTGGCCGGGACACCCTCATCACCGCGTACCAGACGCTGGTCGCGGGCCCGGCGCTGGCGAGAGGCGCGTTGCTCGCGCTGGCCCGGTTGCAGGGCGAGAAGTGCGACGACTTCACCGACGAGGAACCGGGCAAGATCCTGCACGAGGTGCGTAGCGGCGAGCTGACGCGGACGGGGTTGAAGCCGTACGGGCCGTACTACGGCTCTGCCGACGCCACCCAGCTCTGGCTGGTCCTGCTGTCGGAGTACTGGCGGTGGTCCGGCGACGACGAGACCGTCCGCTTCCTGCGTGACAACGCGCTCGCCGCGCTGCACTGGATCGACCGGTACGGCGACCGCGACGACGACGGCTACGTCGAGTACGCGACGCGCTCCCCGGAAGGGCTGGGCAACCAGTGCTGGCGCGACTCTCCGGACGGCGTCTGCTTCGCCGACGGCCGCATCCCGGTGCTGCCGATCGCCACCAGCGACCTGCAGGGCTACACCTACGACGCGAAGCTGCGCCTGGCCGAGCTGGCCGACGGCCCGCTCGCCGACCCCGACCTGGCCCGCCGGCTGCGCGCCGAGGCCGAGGCGCTGTACGAGCGGTTCAACCGCGACTTCTGGATCGACGACCGGGGCGGCTTCTACGCGGTGGGGCTGGACGGCGACAAGAACCCGATCGACTCGAAGACCTCCAACATGGGGCACCTGCTGTGGAGCGGGATCGTGCCGCCGGAGCGGGCCGGCACGGTGGTGCGGCAGCTGATGGGCGAGGACATGTTCTCCGGTTGGGGGATCCGCACGCTCTCCTGGGAGGACCGGCTCTACAACGCCCTCGGCTACCACCTGGGCACCGTCTGGCCGCACGACAACTCGCTGGCAGCGCTCGGCATGTCCCGCTACGGCTACCGGGCGGAGGCGAACCGGGTGAGCCTTGCCCTGCTCGAAGCCGCCGAGCAGTTCGGTCACCGGCTGCCGGAGGCGATGAGCGGATTTCCCCGGGAGCGGCTGCTCTTCGCGATCCCGTACCCGACCGCGTGCAGCCCGCAGGCGTGGGCGGCCGGTACGCCGCTGGCCCTGGTCCGGGCGATGCTCAACCTGAACCCGGTGGACGGCCGGCTGGTCCTCGACCCCGACATCCCGCACGAGATCGGGCGGATCGCCGCCGAGCGGGTGCGGGCGTTCGGGCGCTGCTGGGAGGTGGAGGCGGTCGGTCAGACCGGGCACGTCCGGCTGGCCGAGTGCTGAATCGTCCGACCTGCCACGTTTGCCCCGCCCCGGGGTGGGAACGGGGCGGCAATGACGAAACCTCGTGTGGTCATCGTGGGGGCCGGGTTCGCCGGTTACCACGCGGCGAAGGCGTTGAGCCGGCTGGCCCGGGGTCGGGCCGAGATCGTGGTGCTGAACTCCACCGACTACTTCCTCTACCTGCCGTTGCTGCCCGAGGTGGCCGCCGGCGTGGTCGAGCCCCGGCGGATCTCCGTGCCGCTGACCGGGACGCTCGACGGCGTGCGGGTGCTGATCGGCGAGGCCGACCACGTCGACCTGCAGAACCGCTGGGTCGGCTTCACCCAGCCGGAGGGGGACCGCAACCGGATCGCGTACGACCGGCTCGTGCTGGCCGTCGGCAGCGTCAACAAGCTACTGCCGATTCCCGGCGTGACCGAGTACGCCCACGGCTTCCGCGGCCTGCCCGAGGCCCTCTACCTGCACGACCACGTGATCCGGCAGATCGAGCTGGCCGAGCAGACCGAGGATCCGGCCGAGCAGCAGGCGCGCGCCACCTTCGTGGTCGTCGGCGCCGGCTACACCGGTACCGAGGTGGCCGCGCACGGCCAGCTCTTCACCGACGAGCTGGTCTCCCAGCGCCCCCGACTCAAGATCCGCCCGAAGTGGCTGCTGCTCGACGTCGCGCCCCGGGTGCTGCCGGAGCTGGACCAGCGGATGTCGGACACCGCCGACCGGGTGCTGCGCCGCCGGGGCGTGGACGTGCGGATGGGCACCTCGGTGGCCGTGGCGACCGCCGACGGGGTGACGCTCACCGACGGCGACTACGTGCCCACCTGCACCCTGGTCTGGTGCGTCGGCGTGCGTCCCGACCCGTTCGTCGCCGAGCTGGGACTGCGCACCGAGCGGGGCCGCCTGGTCGTCGACGAGTTTCTCAGCGTCCCCGGCTTCCCCGAGGTGTACGCCTGCGGCGACGCGGCCGCCGTGCCGGACCTGACCCGGCCCGGGCAGATCTGCACCATGACGGCGCAGCACGCGCAGCGGCAGGGCAAGCTGGCCGCGCACAACATCGCCGCCTCCTACGGGCAGGGGAAGCGCAGGCCGTACAAGCACCACGACCTGGGCTGGGTGGTCGACCTGGGGGGCAAGGACGCGGCGGCGAACCCGTTGAAGGTGTCGCTGTCCGGGCTGCCCGCCAAGGCGGTCACCCGCGGCTACCACCTGCTGGCGATGCCGGGCAACCGGATCCGGGTGGGCGCCGACTGGATGCTCGACGCCGCGCTGCCGCGCCCGGCCGTGCAGTTCGGCCTGGTCCCGGCCAACGCCGTGCCGCTGGAGAGCTCCTCGCCGGAGGTGGCCGTCCGGGCGCGCTGACCGCCCGCCCGGTGCGCGTGCGCACGGAAAGGCCCGCCCCGGTCCCCCGGTGCCGGCCCAAGGGTCGTGGCCGCCCGCGCCGGGAGTCCCGAGGGGCGGCCGCCTCAGCACGCGGCGAGGGCGGCGTCGGTGGCGGGCCGGGCGCCGGCGACGAACGCGTCCAGGGCCGGCCCGTGCAGCACCCCGCCGGGCACCGGATCCCGCGCGACCCGGGCGGACAACCGGGCCACCGGCAGCCGCCCGGGGCGCGGCGCGGCGGCGAGCACCACGTTGCCGTACCGCCGCCCGCGCAGCATCCGGCGGTCGGCGACCAGGCAGACGTCGGCGAAGACCGCCCGCAGGGTGGCCGCCTGGACCCGGGCGAAGACCAGCGGCGGCAGGTCGGTCACGTTGACCAGGAGTACGCCGTCGGGGCGCAGGGTCCGGGCCACCTCGGTGACGAACTCGACACTGCGCACGTGGGCGGGCATCCGCGCCGCCCGGTAGATGTCGGCGAGCACCAGGTCGTAGCCGGCCGAGGGCGCCCGGGCCACCGCGTCCCGGGCGTCGGCCACCCGCACGTCGACGCCGGCGGGCAGCGCGGGCAGTTGCCGCGCCACCAGGTCGACCACGGCGGGATCGCGCTCCACGACCAGCTGCGGCGAGCCGGGCCGGGTGGCGGCCACGTAACGGGGCAGGGTCAGCGCGCCGCCGCCCAGGTGCAGCACGTCCAGCGGGCGGCCGGGCGGCGCCGCCAGGTCGGCCACGGCGGCCATCCGCCGCACGTACTCGAAGTGCAGGTGCCGGGGGTCGGCCACGTCCACGTAGGACTGCTCGACGCCGGCGGCGAGGAGCGTACGCCCGGTGGGGCGGGCCGGGTCGACGACCAGCTCCAGCCGGGGCCCGTCGGAGGCATCCACCCCGGCAGGCTAGCCGAGCCGGGGCGGGCCGGCGGGTGGGCTCCCGCCGGCCCGTGCGCCGGTCAGCCGGCCGCCATCCCGGCACCCGCCTCGTCGATCGCGTCGTCGACGGCGTGGGCGAGGTCCACGTCCATCGCGGTCACCGCCCCGGCCTGCCGGGACCGTACGGTCAGCACGGCGGTGGTCGGGTCGGGGCGGCCGATGCGCGGGCCGCGACCGGTCTCCTGCCGCAGCCGGTCGATGCGGTCCAGCACCCGGTCCAGGTTGTCCGCCGGCAGCTCCAGCGTGCGGGACAGCGCCTCGCCGTCGCCGGACCAGTACGGCAGCTCGTCGAGCGCCTCCCGCAGGTCCGTGTCGCGCAGCGGGGGTGTCGCGCTGACCGCGCCGACCACCCCGCCGCCGACGGACGGCGGCTCCAGCAGGTCACGCAGGCCGTCCGGCACGTGCAGCGACTCGATCAGGTCGCCGTCGTGGTCGGCCAGTGCCGCCACGGTCGCCTCCGCCTGGTAGCGGGCCTGCTCCGGGGTGCGGCCGCTGATCCGGCCCACCTCGGCCAGGAAACCGGGCAGGTCCGGGCGTCGCCTGATGCCGTCCACCGGGAGGACGTCGTGCAGCTTCGTCGGCACCGCCGTCAGCAGCCGACGGCGTTCCGCCTCGCCGAGGGCGAAGGCCAGGACCAGCACGGTCGACTCGACGCCCACCTTGGCGGTCCGGAAGTCGACCCCGGTACGGCGGCCGACATCGTCGACCAGCGCGTGGTAGCCCAGCGGGGTTCCGTCCGGCGCGCCGGCGCCCCGGTCGGGCAGGGGGCGGGGGGACTCCGCGACGCCCGCCGGTGGCGGTGCCGGCCCGCCCCGGGTGCTGTCCGGCTTGTGTCGGCTGCCGGCCGGCGGCGGGCCGTCGCGCCTGCCCTGCTCCAGGTGGGTGAGCTGCTTGGAGGCGCTCAGGCTGGCCCCCGTCTCGCTGGCCTGCATGCCGCGCTCGCGGGCCTGCCGGGCCAGCGCGCGGCGACGCTGGTTGTCGCCCTCCATCTGCTTGCGCATGGTGACACCTCGCTTCCGCTGGTGTTCCCCTCGCTTCCGCCGGTCGCCTTCCCGTCGTCGCCGGCACCGAAACGGACGCCGGCGGCCGGGCCGGCGACGCCCGGGCGGGCGGCGGGACAGCTTCATCCGGCGGGGGTGAGGGGCGGTCACCCGGCCGGAGCCGACGATCGCAGCGGACCGGAGAACTTCCGAGAACGCGGAAGGACAGGTCGTGATGAAGAGGATCGTCGAGATCGTTCCCGCCCGGCCCGGCTGGTACGCCCGCTGGCGCCTCTCGGCCGAGGACACCCGCTGCTACCCGGTGAGCCTGTGGGCGCTGCTGGAGGAGGGCGACGGCTCGGGTCGCGAGGTGGTCGGGGTGGACTGCATCGGGCAGTGGCCCGGAGCGGACGACAACGAGGCGGGTGGGGTGTTCGTCCGCTATCTCTTCCAGACTCCCGATTCCGGGCCGCCGGAGGACGCCGAGCCGCCGTCGACGGGGCAGCGGCGGACCACCGGACCCCGGCTGCAACCGCTCACGGCACCCTGATCCTCACTCCGGCCCCCGGCCCCTGGTCCCAGGGTCGGGGGCCACCCCTCGGCAAGTGCCGACACGGCCGGACTCAGCCCGCCCGGCGGGTGCCGCCGTCGATGGCGCGTTCGACCGCGAGCAGTTCGGCCAGGCCGGTGCGGTCGAGCAGCTGCTGGAGCTGGGGACCGACCCCGACCAGTCGGATCGCGCCCGTGCCGCCGTGATGGGCGATCAGGAACGCGCTGAGCCCGGACGAGTCGCACAGGCTGACCGCGCTCAGGTCGAACAGGAGCTCCTGGTAGCCGTCGCGGCGCAGCTCGGCGGCGACGGCGACGAGTTCCGGGGCGGTGTCGAAGTCCAGCTCACCGGACAGCCGGAGCCGGGCGCGCCCGGCGTCGAGCCGGGTCACCTCGATGGTCAACAGCTGAGCGGCCATGCGCCCATGTTCACAGTCCCGGGGCCGGGTGCAAAGCGGGGGCCCGGCGGAGCGCGTCAGGCCGTGCCGGCGGAACGTCCGGCGGCACCGTCAGCCGCCGCCAGGCCCTCGCCGAGCGGCCGGGCGAGCAGGCCCGTGACGCCGGTCATGTCGAGGATCGTCTCCAGGAACCGGGGCACGGCGCGCAGCCGGAGGGCGGTGCCGCACTGCTGCCCCTCGCGCCACGCGTGCACGATCACCCCCAGGCCGCTGCTGTCGATGAAGAGCAGGCCGGTGAAGTCGAGGACGAGGGCCGGTGGTGCGCCGGCGAGCATCCGGTCGACCTCGGCGCGCAGCGGCCCGGCGGTGGTGTAGGCGAGGTCGCCCCCGACCTGGATGAGTGGTGCGGCCGGATCCGACCGGTCGACGGTCACGCTCAACGGCGTCGCCTCGGGTTGGCTCCGATGGGACAGCAACATCACGCCCTTTCGCCGGCCGCCGAGGGGCGGGGGTGAGGGGATCGTAACAACGCGGGGCGGCTCCCGCCCGGCACGCGAGCGCCGACCGCCCGACGGGCGTCGGGTGGCGTTCGCGGCACACGGGCGTAGGGTGGGTGCCAGGGATCTGACCACATGTGCCGCCTCGCGGTGGTACGGGTGTCGACAAGGAGTGGGGCTCAGCTGGTGACTGCTGCGGACGTCCGGGACTCAGATCCCGGCGACGGGCGGATCTCCACGCCGAGTGCCGCACGGGCCACGGCGCGGTCCGTCGGCACCCCGGGACGCCCGGCCTCCGCGCTCCCCGCGCTCGCGGCCGACCGGGAGCACGCGACGCCCGACTGGTCCGAGGTGGTCGAGCACTTCCGCGAGGGCCTCGTCGTCTGCGACGCGCAAGGTGTCGTCCGGCACGTCAGCCCGGTGGCCGAGCGGCTGCTGCCCGAGGTCACCCCCGGCGAGCTGCTCGCGGCGGCCGGTGTCTCGGGGCTGACCGCCGACGGCGAGTTCACCCACCACGGCCGTCGACTGCGCGCGCGCCGGGTGCCGCTGTCGGGCGCCCGCTGCTGCTGGTACGTCGAGGACGTCACCGAGAGCGTCACCCGCGCCGACGCCCTGCTCGCCGAGCGGGCCCGCTCGGCGTTCCTGGCGGTCGTCGGCGAGAAGCTGGGCAATCCCCTGCACCCGGACCGGGCCGCCGCGGCGGTGGTGCGCCTCGCCGTGCCGACGCTGGCCGAGGTGGCGGTGCTGGTGCTGGCGCCCCGTTCCGGTCGGGCCCGCTGGTGGCGGGCCGCCCGCAGCGACGACGACGCCCCGGTGGTCGACAGCGGCGTCCTGCCTGCCGCCGACCTGCCCGCGGCGATCACCGAAGGGCTGGACGGCGTGGAACCGCACACCGTCGACTGGCTGGCGGAGCAGGCCGTGGAGGCCGGCTGGCTGCCCGGGCTGACCGGGGCGGAGGCCTGCGCGCGGGTGCTGCCGCTGCCCGGTCGGGACGCCCCGGCCGGCGTGCTGCTGGTCGCGCGGCGCGTCGACCGCTGGTACGACGAGGCCGACGTGGACCTTGCCCGTGCCTTCGCGGCCCGGGCGGGGGCGGCGCTGACCACGGCGCTGCTCTACCGCGACCAGGCCGAGGTCGCCGACACGCTCCAGGCGAGCCTGGTGCCGGTGGAGCCGGCTGAGGCGACCGGGGTGCAGTGGGGCACGGCGTACCGGCCGGCCCAGGCCGGGTTGCGCATCGGTGGCGACTTCTACGGCTCGCACCGGCTGGCCGACGGCGGCTCCGTGTTCTTCCTGGGCGACGTCTCCGGCAAGGGCGTCGAGGCCGCGGTCTTCACCGGCCAGCTGCGCCAGTGCCTTCAGGCGCTGCACCGGGTCGAGTCGCAGCCGGGGCGGCTGCTGAAGCTGCTCAACGACGCGCTGCTGGAGACCAGCCAGGCGCAGGGGCAGGGACGTTTCGCGACCATGGTGCTGGGAGTGGTCCGTGCGCACCGCGAGGGTGGCCTCACCCTGACCCTGGCCGGCGGCGGTCACCTGCCGCCGCTGGTGCTGCGCGGCTCCGGCGAGGTCGAGCCGGTCCCGCTGTCGGGCATGCTGGTCGGCGTGGTCCCCGATCCCCGGATCGGGGAGGTGACCGTCCGGCTGGAGCCGGGCGAGACCTGCCTGCTCTACAGCGACGGGGTCACCGAGGCACGCGGGGGCCGCCGCGGCAACGAGCAGTTCGGCACGGAGCGGCTGGTGCACGCCGTCACCGGCTGCCAACGGATGCCCGCGCCCGCCCTGGCCGAGCGCGTCGAGCAGGTGACCTGCGACTGGCTTGGCCACGGCGACCACGACGACATCGCCGTGCTCGCGCTGCGCGCGACCGGTCCGGGCGGACGTACGCCCAGGCACCTGCACGCGGTGCCCGACGCGAGCGGCACCGCCGAGGTGAGGGAGACCCGACCGTGACCGCCGCCCCGACCGCCGGGGCCACCCCGGCCGACGCCTGGACCGGATACCTGGACTGCCTCCAGGAGGCCGACGAGTACGCCGCCATCGAGGTGGCCACCGGCCTGCTCGAGGCCGGCGTGCCCGCGGAGCGGGTCCTGCTCGACCTGGTCGCCCCGGCGCAGGCCGAGGTGGGGGAGCGGTGGGCACGCAACGAGTGGAGCGTCGCCCAGGAGCACGCCGCGACGCACATCAGCGAGCGGGTGGTGGCGGCGGTGGCGGCGTACGCGAACCCGCGCCCGACGCGCGGCCGGGTCGTGGTGGCCTGCATGGACGGCGAGTGGCACGCCCTGCCGCCCCGGCTGGTCGCCGAGGTGCTGCGGCTGCGGGGCTGGCAGGTCACCTTCCTCGGCGCGAGCGTCCCCGCCCCGCACCTGGTGTCGTACCTGCACCGGCACGACGCCCACGCGGTCGCGCTCGCCTGTGCGCTGCCGATGCGCCTGCCGCACGCGCACCGCATGATCGAGGCGTGCCGGCGCGTGGACGTCCCCGTGGTCGTGGGGGGCCGGGGGTTCGGCGCGGACGGACGCTGGGCCCGGCGGCTCGGCGTCGCCTGGGCGCCCGACGCCCCGACCGCCGCGGACCTGGTCGCCGACGAGCGCGCGCTGCGCCGCGTACCGCCGGCGGAGTTGAGCCACCTGGCCGACGACGAGTACACCAGCCTGGCCAAGCGGCGCGGCGAGCTGATCGACGGCGCGCTGGCGGACCTGCGGGAACGCGACCCCGGGACGCGGGACTACACGCCCAGTCAGCTGGACTCCACCGTCAGCGATCTCGGCTATATCGTGGACTTCCTGGCCGCCGCGCTCTACGTCGACGACGGCTCGCTGTTCACCGAGTTCGTCGACTGGCTGGTCGAGATCCTCACCAGTCGGGGTGTGCCGGCCCCCACGCTGCGGTCGACTCTGGAACACTACGGGCGGGTCCTGCGCGACTTCCCCCGGGCCGCGCGGTTCCTCGGGGCGGCGCGGGCGTCCGTGGCCACGATGGGCGGTGCCGGGTCGCGCTGAGCGCCGGTGCGACCGCGTCCGGTGCCCCTGCTTATACTTGCCACACTGCAAGCATCCGCCTGCGGTGGAGCGAGGGGGACCAGGGGTGACGTTCACCGTCACGTACGCCGACCGTGAGGGCGGGGCGACGCGCCTGCGACTGACCGGCGAACTCGACCTGAGCACCGCGCCCGAGCTCAACGCCGCCATCGACCGGCTGGTCGACGCCGGCGAGCGCCGCCTGCTGGTCGACCTGACGGAGCTGACCTTCTGCGACTCCACCGGGATCGCCGCCTTCGTCCGGGGCGACAACCGGGTCGCCGCCGACGGCGGGTGGCTGCGGGTGACCGGCGCCACCGGCCGGGTCGACCGCGTGCTCCAGGTGACGGGGCTGGCCGAGGTGCTGAGACACGAGTCCGGCAGGGCCGACCCGACAGCGCGGTCCGCCAGCTGATGGGCTAGATTTCCCCGCCGGCACAGAGCGCCTCGCGATTCCCCGTTCCACCGACCCGAAGCAGGTAGTGATGGGTGCAGACAGCCCGAGTCCGGTTCGCATCCTGGTGGTGGACGACGACCCGGGTGACGTGTTGATGATCGAGGAGGCCCTCGCGGACTCCGACGTCGACAAGGTCATCGACGTCGTCAGCGACGGCCAGGAGGCGATGGAGTTCCTGCGCCGCGAGGGGCGGCACACCGACGCGCGGCGGCCGGACGTCATCCTGCTCGACCTGAACATGCCCCGGATGGACGGGCGGCAGGTGCTCGGCGAGGTCAAGAGCGACGAGGACCTGCGTACCATCCCGATCGTCGTGCTGACCACCTCCAACGCCGACACGGACATCGTGGGCAGCTACACGCTCCAGGCCAACGCCTACGTCACCAAGCCGATCGACCTGGACGACTTCAACGACGTGGTGCGCCGGATCGACGAGTTCTTCGGCCGGGTGGTCGTGCTCCCGAAGCGCTCCTGAGGCGCCCGCGGGCGGATCGTCCACGCCCGGTCGCGCCGGCCCCCGCCGTGTCCGCATGGTGAACATTTTTCCCGAAGCCCCTCCGCTGCCGCCCCCGACGTCGAGGATCCAGGGTGGGGAAGGAAACACCAGCTGCCTGGGGGGCGACAGTATGAGGTTCTGCGTCGTTGAGACCGGCTACGACCAGCGGCAGGTCGATTCCTGCCTGGACCAGATCGGCGTCCGGTTGGCCCGGCTCGCCGCCCGGGCGGAGGGCGCCGCGAGGGCCGGTCGCGAGTGGGACGAGATCCGTGACGAGGCGACGGCGCTCCGCGGTCTGCTCGAACGGCTGGACCTCGGCGACGCGGACCGGACCCGGCGCGGCGTGGTCGACGCCGACCGCGAGGCGGTCGACCTGCTGGCCCGGGCGCGGGTCGAGCTCGACGCGGCCCGGGAGGAGGCCCGGCAGGTGCGCGAGCGCGTCTACGCCGAGGCCGTGCAGGCCCGCCGGGACTTCGAGGAGGCGCTGTACGCCCGGCGCAGGCGCGAGGCCCGGGTGGACCGGATCCTCGCCGGGTTGACCGTCGAACCGGTCCCGGCGGACACCCCGACCGCCGCGGCCGGGGTGCCCGGCAACGGGGTGCCGGCGACCCGAATCGCCGCCCGTGGCGGCGCGGACGCCTCCAGCGAGCCGCCGGGCGGTCGCGCCGGGATCCGCTGACCCTCGCCGCTCCAGGTCCGGCACGCGGGCGCCGTCAGGTCAGCGCCGCGACGACCGTGGTGGCCAGCTCCTCGTGCTGGGCGTAGGCGTCGGGGAAGGCCGAGACCTGCACGGCCTGGGCGGCGCCGGCCACGCTCATCTGCTGCCAGCCCGGGACGTCCCGCAGCGCCTCGTAGAAGGCCCGCGCGGCGTACGACGGGCGCATCAGCTCGCGTACGGTGCCCCAGCCGCTGCTCGGGCGCTGCTGGAACAGGCCCACGGAGTCGTGGTCGGAGCCGCTGCCCTGGTGCGGGTACCGGCTGGACTCCGGAAGCACGTCGCTGGCGAGGTTGTAGAGCCGGCTCTCCTGCATCGCGGTCGCCACGGCGACCACCATGGCGCGACGGGGCATCTTCAGCTCGGCGCCCACGTCGACGATGACCTTGGCGTTGTCCATCTGCGCCTGGGTGAGTCCGGCGACCGGGCGTGGGCGGGGCGGCGGGGCCGGCTTGCGCGGGGCCTTGCGCGTGGCCGAGGGGGTCGGCTTCGGCGTCGGGCTGGGGCTGAGCGAGGGCGAGGGGGAGGGGGAGACGGCCCGGTCCAGGGACCGCGAGGCGCGGTCGTCGTCGACGGCCCGCTCGGCCAGCGCCTCGGCCACGGGTTCCCGCGCGGCGTCGGCGTCCTCGCGCGTGCCGGCGAACGCGGCCACGCCGAGGCAGCAGGTCACGCCGGTGGCGAGCGCGACCCGGACGGGGGTCGAGGCGAGCAGGGCCCGGCCGCGACGCTGCCGCTCGGCAGCGCGATGACGGCCGATCGTCCGTTCGGTCGAGGCGGGATCGTCCGGGCGGGTGGCCGGCCGTTCCCGGGTCAGCTTCTGGTCCAGGGGATCGTCGGGGTGCACCCGCCGAGGCTAGAAAGGCGAGCGCGTCTTGCCATCGGCCTGGTTGGTGGCATGCGCCACAATTTGCGCCGATCTGCGGGCCGATTACGCCCGCCGGGCCATCAACGACGTCATCTCCGCTTTTCTATTCTTTCGCATATATCCGATAAGGAGTGGACAACCGGGCGAAGAATAGATCTTGGATCGGCGCGCGCGCCGAGCCGAGCCTCCACCGAACGGTGGAGGCCACTCCGGACCGCCCGGACGACCACCCGTCGGCCCGGAGGCGAACGCGCAGGTCGTGCCTGCCGCGCCGGTGACGGAGTCCCGTCCCGCCACCGGGTCCGCCACGGAGGGGCGGTCGGCACCGGGCCCCCGCAGTTGATCGGTGACGGGCCCGCCCGGCGGCCGATCGGTGCCGGACCCGCCCGCAGTTGATCGGTGACGGGCCCACCCGGCGGCCGATCGGTGCCGGACCCGGCGTGGCGGGCGGTCAGTGTCGGCCGTTCTCCGCCGGGGTGACGGTGAGCCGGTGCCGGCTGCCGTCGCCGCTGGAGAAGGGCCACAGCCGGTCCGCGTGCTCGACCAGCTCGGCCAGCTGTTGCCGGCTCAGTCCCGCCGACGAGATGGAGGCGTGCACGTCGGCCCGGTACCGGCCGTCGTCGTCGCGCCCGAGCTTCGCCTCCGCGCGTACCTGCACGGTGTGCGCCTCGTCGGTGATCTCGCCCGCCGCCTCCACCGCCGCGTGGTGCAGGCAGGACGCGAAGGCGGCGGCGAGCAACTGCTCCGGGGTCAGCCCCGAGCAGTGCGGTGCCAGTGGGGACGCCAGGGGCGTGGACAGGCTCCCGTCGTCGGTGCGTACGTGGCCGCCCTCGGCGGTCGCGGTGGCCGTCTCGTTCAGCCAGGAGCTCGATTCCGGCATCGCGTTCCTCCCGTCGCTCAGCCGCCCGGCTACCCGGCCCCCGGGCGGTGAAACCGCAGGCGGCCGGTGGGAGGGCCGGGGAAGCCGGACGGGAGCGGCCACGACGCCGGCGTGCCGGCGCGCGGGAGGAGGCTCAGCCGGCCTGGGTGGACCAGTCCGGAAGGGGGGCCGCCTCGGTCACCTCGGCCGCCGCCCGCTCGGTCCACGGCGACATCGACCCGACGCGCTGCCGCGGCGCCGTGGGCTGCCCCAGCGGCACGTACACCCGGGCGTCCACCGCCTCCGCCAGCAGCAGGGCCGCCATCAGGCTGGACGGCCGGTCGGCCGGGTCGTCGGCGAGGCAGCTCGCGCACAGGTCGGCCACCTCCGGCGGCAGCCCCTCGATCTCCGGCAGTGGCAGCGGTGGTTGCCGCCGGCGCGCGCCGAGCAGTTGGGTCGTGGTGCCCGCCTGGTACGGCAGCCGCCCGGTCAGGCAGTAGTAGAGCAGGACGCCGAGGGCGTACATGTCGGCGGCCGGTGTGGCGGGCGCCCGCTCCAGCTGCTCCGGCGCGAGGTAGGCCGGCGTGCCGACCACCATCCCCTCCGGTGACCGGTCCGGGGTGCCGGACGGGGTGGCGATGCCGAAGTCGAGCACCTTCACGCCGGCCGGGGTCAGGATCACGTTCGCCGGCTTGACGTCGCGGTGCACGATGCCGTGCGCGTGGGCCGCGGCCAGCGCGGCGCTCACCTCGGCGCAGACCCGTACGGCGATGCGCCAGTCCACCGGTCCGGCCCGCAGGTGCGCGGCCAGCGTCTCGCCCTCGGCCAGCTCCATGACGATGTAGGGCACCTGCCCCTCGGGGCCCGTCCCGCAGGTGCCGAAGTCGTGCACGAAGGCCACGTTCGGGTGCACCAGCCGGGCGGCGGAGCGGGCCTCCGCGCGGATGCGCTCCACAGAGGTGTCCTGACCCTCCTGCCCGGGGGACATCACCTTCACCGCGACCGGCCGGTCCAGCACCGCGTCGTGGGCCCGCCAGACCTCCGACATGCCGCCGATGCCGATGCGCTGTTCGAGCCGGTACCGCCCGTCCAGCGTTCTCATCGACCGCTCCCTGCGCCTCCTGGCCCGTCCCTCGACAGGCGCCCGATGCTGCGGTACCCGGGCTCCGATCAGGGCAAACCGCCGCCGGATCCGGGCGGGGCCGCCCACCGCTGCGGTAGCTTGCGAGCCGGGGCCGCTGCCGGGGCGGCACTGCGGGAAGGCGGGCGCACGGATGAGCGAGGTGACCGTACGCTTCGTCGGCGGCCCGGCCCACGACCTGGTCCGGGCGGTGCCCGCCGAGCCGGACGGCTCCCCGCCCGCGCACTGGATCCTGCGCCACCCCGACGGCGCCGGGTCGGCCACCGGCGGCGGGCCGGACCACCTCTACCGGCGCGAGCGTTTCACCGGCGGCGGCACCTGGACGATGCGCTTCGTGCACACCTACCCCGTGGGCATGACCGAGTGAGACCGCCCGTCGCACGTCGGTCGGGGCGGGCACCGGGGCGGTCGGCCGCCCGGCGGTGGACGGGGCGGCCGACGCACAGCGGGGGCACAGGTCGCGCACAAGCCGGGCACAGCGGCCCGGCGCACGATGGGGGCCATGGTGACGGACGGGCGGGCCGGGGCGGGCCGGGTCGAGCTGCGCCGCCCCGACGGGGAGCCGGTGCGGGTGCTGGTGGTCGACGACGAGCCGACCCTGGCCGACCTGCTGTCGATGGCGTTGCGCTACGAGGGCTGGCAGGTGCGTACGGCGGGCGACGGCACGTCGGCGCTGAACGCGGCGCGGCAGTTCCGGCCCGACGCCGTGGTGCTCGACGTGATGCTGCCCGACCTGGACGGCTTCCAGGTGCTGCGCCGGCTGCGTGAGCAGGCCCCGACGGTGCCCGTGCTCTTCCTGACCGCCCGCGACGCGGTGGAGGACCGGATCGCCGGGCTGACCGTCGGTGGCGACGACTACGTCACCAAGCCGTTCAGCCTGGAGGAGGTGATCGCCCGGCTGCGGGCGCTGCTGCGCCGCTCTGGTTTCGCCGTCGCCGCCCGCCCGGACGCGGTGCTCACCGTCGGCGACCTCAGCCTCGACGAGGACAGCCACGAGGTGCGCCGCGACGGCTGCCCCGTCACCCTCACCGCCACCGAGTTCGAGCTGCTGCGCTATCTCATGCGCAACCCGCGCCGGGTGCTCAGCAAGGCGCAGATCCTCGACCGGGTCTGGAACTACGACTTCGGCGGCCAGGCCAACGTGGTGGAGCTGTACATCTCGTACCTGCGGAAGAAGATCGACGCGGGCCGGAAGCCGATGATCCACACGCTGCGCGGCGCGGGGTATGTCCTCCGGCCGGCGGAGTGAGCGGGCCGCCGGCCGGCTCCGCCGCCGGCTGGCCGGGGTGTCGCTGCGGACCCGCCTGGTGGTCGTCCTGGTCGCCCTGCTGGCCCTGGTCAGCGTCGCCATCGGCGGGATCACCACGGTCGCGCTGCGGCAGTTCCTGATCGACCGGGTCGACGACCAGCTGACGCCGATGCGGACCGGCCCCGGTCGGGCGGCGCCGTCGCCCTTCGAGGTGCCACCCGGCGGGGCGGACGCGCGGATCCCCCGGGGCCTTCCGCCGGGGACCGTCGCCGCCGAGCTGGCCGACGGCCGGGTGGTCCGGGCCTGGACCCTGGCCGACCGGCAGGAACGCGCCGTCCCCGCCGAGGACCTGGCCGGCCTCGCCGACCTGCCCACGGACGGCCGACCCCGCACCCGCGAGCTGGGGGAGCGCGGCGACTACCGGGTGGTGGCGCGCCAGCTTCCGGGCGGGACCGTGCGGGTGCTCGGCCTGCCGCTGTCGGGCGTGTCGCAGACCGTCCGGTGGCTGGTCGCCGCGCAGGCCGGCGTGGCGACCGTGGGACTGCTCGTCGCCGGCGGGGCCGGTGCCCTGATCGTGCGGGCGACCCTGCGCCCGCTGCGCCGGGTCTCCACCACCGCCGGCCGGGTCAGCGAGCTGCCCCTGGACCGCGGCGAGGTCGCGCTGTCGGTGCGGGTCCCGGCCGCCGACACCGACCCGCGCACCGAGGTCGGGCAGGTGGGCGCGGCGCTGAACCGGATGCTGGGGCACGTCGGCGCCGCGCTCGCCGCCCGCCAGGCCAGCGAGACCCGGGTACGCCAGTTCGTCGCCGACGCCAGCCACGAGCTGCGTACGCCGCTGGCGGCCATCCGGGGCTACGCCGAGGTCGCCCGGCGCGGCCGGGACGAGGTGCCGCCCGACGTGGCGCACGCGTTGCGCCGGGTCGAGTCCGAGAGCGTCCGGATGACCAGCCTCGTCGACGACCTGCTGCTACTCGCCCGGCTGGACTCGGGCCGGCCGCTCGCGGTCGAGCCGGTGGACCTGTCCGCCCTGGTGGTGGACGCGGTCGGCGACGCGCACGTCGCGGGGCCGGGGCACCGGTGGCGACTCGACCTGCCGCAGGCCGTGGTCCGGGTCTCCGGCGACCCGGCCCGACTGCACCAGGTGCTGGCGAACCTGCTGACCAACGCCCGGGTGCACACCCCGCCCGGCACCACGGTCACCACGACCCTGGGGGTCGCCGGCGGCGTCGCCGTGCTCGGCGTCGCCGACGACGGGCCCGGCGTGCCGCCGGCGCTGCGGGCCGAGGTGTTCGAACGCTTCTCCCGGGGCGACAGCTCCCGGTCCCGGGCGCACGGCAGCACCGGCCTGGGCCTGGCGATCGTGGCCGCCGTGGTGGAGGCCCACCACGGCACCGTCGAGTTGGACAGCCGGCCCGGCCGGACCGTGTCCACCGTCCGACTGCCGGGCGCCACCACCGACGCCTGAGCGCGCGGCGCCGGTCAGTCGGCCAGCAGCTCGGCGAGGACCTGCCCGATCCGCTCCGCGTGCCGCCCGTCCGGGTCCTCGTCGGCGTTGAAGTCGGTGACGCTCATCCCGATCAGCCGACCCGAGCACACCAGCGGTCGGGCCAGCGCGACGAGGTCGGCCCAGTCCAGCCCGCCCGGCTCGGGGTAGCTGACCGCCGGGAGCACGAGCGGGTCGAGCACGTCGAGGTCGAGGTGCAGCCAGGCCGGCGTCGTACCGACGGCGAGGTCCCGGCCCACCGCCGCCGCGTCGGCGCCCCGCAGCCGGGTGGCCGGCACCAGGTGGGCGGCGGGGTCGACCCGGGAGGCCTCCTTCCCGTCCGTCGCGGCCCGGTCGAGCGGCCGGTGACCGAGCACGTGCACCTGGTCGGGGTCGACCAGCGGCCCCTCCCGGTCGAGGACCCCCGCCGGCCCGTGGTCGGTGACGATCGACAGGTCCATGTCCGCCCCCTCGCCGGTGGGCGAGGTGCGACCGTCCTCGAAGTCGAGGTGGGCGTCGAGGAACCACAGGTCGAAGCCGGAGGGCAGCCCCTGCAGGATGCCGGGCAGGATCGCGCAGTCGCCCCCGAGCACCAGCGGGTGCCGTCCCGCGCCGATCAGCGTCGTGGTGCGGACGGCGATCGCCCGGCCGGCGCGGCGCACCTGGTCGACGCCGATCACCCCGGTCTCCGGGTCCCGTACCGGGTCGGTGATCAGGGCGTCCACCGCGCCGGCGTCGGCCGCGCCGACCCGGCCCAGCAGCCCGGCGGCCCGCAGCGCCGCAGGCGCCCGGTGCTCGCCCCGGCCGCGTCCGGAGGAGTCGAGGGGAGCGTCCAGCACCGACCATCGCACATTCGGAGGCTAGCCCGGTCGTGGCAGGCTGGGCGGCATGTACCGGGAACGTCCGGCCGGGTTCGCCGGCGCGGTGCTCTGGACCAGCGCCACGACGGCGGGCGCCGCGCCGACCAGGGTGCTCCCCGACGGCTGCCTCGACCTGCTCTGGTCGAGCCGCTCGGGGCTGACGGTGGCCGGCCCGGACCGCACCGCGCACCTCAGCGGCGGCGGGCCGGCGGAGCGCTGGGTGGGGCTGCGGCTGCCGCCGGGGACCGGCCCGGCGGTGCTCGGCGTACCGGCCGTCGAGCTGCGCGACCGGCGGGTTCCCCTGCCCGAGCTGTGGGGCGACCGGGGGGTCGCCCGGCTCGCCGAACGGGCGGAGGCGGCCCCGGCCGAGGTGCTGACGGAGATCGCCGCGCGGCGGCTGCGGGCGGCCGGCGGGCCCGATCCGATCGGGGTCCGGGTCGCCGCCGCGCTGGCCGCCGGCGCCAGCGTGACCGCGACCGCCGCCGAAGCCGGCCTCGATCCGCGCGCCCTGCACCGTCGGTGTCGACACCTGTTCGGGTACGGCCCGAAGACCCTGGCCCGGATCCTGCGGATGCGGCGCGCGCTGGCGCTGGCCCGCGCCGGCACCCCACTGGCCGAGGTGGCGGCCCGCTGCGGCTACGCCGACCAGGCCCACCTGACCCGCGACGTACGCGACCTGGCGGGGGTTCCGCCGACCGCCCTGCTGCCCCGCTGAGCCGGCCGCTCGCGGGCGGGCCCCGTCATCCCTACGGGAGCGGGGCGAACAGGTCCACGCCGTTGCCGTCGGGGTCGAGCACCACCGCGTACCGCTGGCCCCAGTAGGCGTCCCACGGGGGCAGGTGGCCCGGGTGCCCCTCGGCCACCAGCTCCGCGTAGAGCCGGTCGACCTCGGCCGGGTCGGCGCAGCGGAAGGCGAGGCTGGCCCCGCCGCCGCCCCCGGGCTTCCAGTCCGGGTCGAAGGCGCGGATGGTGTCGGCGGTGTCCCAGGCCAGCCGCAGGCCCCCGGGCAGGGTGACCTCCACGTGCGGCGCGGTGTCGGCGTCGGCGGGGATGTCGAGGCCGAGCCGCCGGTAGAAGGCGAGGGAACGAGGTAGGTCGCTGCTGACCATGCCGATGAGATCGAGTGTCGGTGCCATGTCCATCACCGTAGGGACGTCCCCCGGTGCTCGTCTTGAACGAAACGGACAACCGGACGGAGTGCCGGGTGTGCCCTTCACGACCGGGACGATCGGCGTAGCGTGTCAGACAAGTCCGGCTTTCCGGGCAAATCCCCCAAGGGATCCTGCCCGCGTACGCCGATCTCGAGACGCGACGGAAGGAGCGGTCGGTGGAACACCTGGCCTACCTGGACGCGGGGTCCGGCAGCCTGATCGTGCAGGCGGTGGTCGGCGGGGTGGCCGGCGCCGCGGTGGCGGCCAAGCTCTACTGGCGGCGGCTGGTCGACCGGTTCCGCCGCCAGCCCACCGACCAGCGCTGACCTCGGCCGATGGCGAACTCCCGCACCGGCCTGCGCGCCGAGCCCGGCTCCTTCCGCGACCCCGCCAACCGGGTCTTCCACCTCGACGGCGACGTGCTGCGCGGGCTGGACGCGCGGGCCGCCGGGGAGTGGCGCGCGCTGACCGCCAGCGAGTTCTTCCCGCCGCTGCTCGCCGCCGGCAAGGTGTGCGGCACCGAGGCGGTCGAGTCGCCGGCCGTGCCGTCGGCCGACCGGTGGGCCGCCGTTCTCCGCCACGAGCGCATCCCGTTCGTCTCCCACCCGTACGAGTGGTCGTTCACCATGCTGCGCGACGCGGCGCTGCTGCACCTGGAGATCCTGCGGGCGGCCCTGCCGGCCGGGTTCACCACGAAGGACGGCTCGGCCTACAACCTCCAGTGGCGGGGCGCCGAGCCGGTGTTCATCGACGTCGGCTCGTTCACCCCGGCGCGCGACGGCGAGCCCTGGGCCGGGTACCGGCAGTTCTGCCAGACGCTGCTCTACCCGCTGCTGATCGACGCCCACCTCGGGCTGGACTTCCAGCCCTGGCTGCGCGCCCGGGTCGACGGCATCGAGCCCGACCAGATGCGCCGGCTGTTCGGCGGCGTCCGGCGGCTGCTGCCCGGCGTGCCCACCCACGTGCACCTGCACGACGCCATGCAGCGGCGCAACGCCCGGGCCAGCACCGCCGACGTCCGGTCCCAGTTGCGGGCCGCCGGCTACTCCCGGGAGCTGGCGCTGGCCACCGTACGCGGCATCGAGAAGCTCGTCCGGCGGCTGGAACCCCGGCCGGCGGCCAGCCACTGGGTCGACTACCAGCGCACCTGCGCGTACACCGCCGACGACCGGGCCGCGAAGGAACGCTTCGTCGCCGAGGCGCTGGCCGACGGGGCGCGGCCCCGCCTGGCGCTGGACCTCGGCGCCAACGACGGCCGGTACGCCCGCCTCGCCGCCCGGCACGCCGACTACGTCGTCGCGGTCGAGCAGGACCCCGGCGTGCTGGACGGGCTCTACCGGGATCTGCGCGCAGCGGGAGAACGGCGGATCCTGCCCCTGGTGATGGACCTCGCCGACCCGTCGCCGGGCGGCGGCTGGCTCGGCGTCGAGCGGGCCTCGTTCGCGGACCGGGTCGAGGCGGACGCGGTCCTCGCCCTGGCCGTGGTGCACCACCTGGCGATCGGGCGCAACGTGCCGCTGCCCGAGGTGCTGGACTGGCTCGTCGGGCTCGCCGCCCCCGGCGCCCGGGTGGTGGTGGAGTTCGTCCACCCCGAGGACCCGATGGCCCGACGGCTGCTGGCCAACAAGCCCGAAGGGCTCTTCCCCGACTACCGGCCGGCCGAGTTCGAACGGCTGCTCGCCGCGCGCTGCCGGATCGCGCGGCGACTCGACCTGCCCTCGGGCACCCGGACGCTCTACGCGGCGGTCGTGGGTGGCTGAGCCGGCGCCCGCGCCGGACCGCGCGTGCGACGACCGGCCGCCGGGCGACCTGCTGTCCGGCGACCGGGCTCCCGGCGACCTGCTGTCCGGCGATCAGCCGTCGGGCGACCGGCCGTCGGGCGATCGGGCTTCCGGTGGCCGGCCGGGCGGTTGGCGTACGGAGCTGGGCCGGCTGGCGGAGGTGGCGGGGCTGGTCGGGCTCGTGGTCACCCAGCCGCTGCTGGACGTCCTCGGGCGCAGCCCCGACTTCTTCCTGTTCCACCGGGCGGACCGCCGCGAGATCATGCTGCTGGTGGCGTTGGTCGCGCTGGTGCCCACCGCCGCCCTCGCGCTGCCCGGCGCGCTGTCCCGCCTGGCCGGACGCACCGCCCGCGCCGCCACGCACACCCTGCTGGTGGGCCTGCTGCTCGCCGCGCTGGCCGTGCAGGTCGGCCGGCACGGTACGCCGCTGCGGGGCGTGCCGCTGCTGCTGCTCGCCGCGGTGGCCGGGGCCGCCGGGGCCGCCGCGCACCGGCGGTGGCGCGCGCCCGGGCGGGTGCTGCGGCTGGCCGCGGCCGGGCCGCTGCTGTTCGTGGGGCTGTTCGTGTTCGCCTCGCCCACCTCCACGGTGGTGCTGCCCCGGGGCGAGGGCGGCGCCGCCGGGGTGGCCGGGCCCGGCAACCATCCGCCGGTGGTCGTGCTGGTCCTCGACGAGCTGCCCCTGGTGTCCCTGCTCGGCGCGGACGGGCGTGTCGACGCCGCCCGGTTCCCGCACTTCGCGGAGCTGGCCGGCGGCTCCACCTGGTACCGCAACGCCACCGGCGTCAGCGGCTGGACGCCCTACGCGCTGCCGGCCATGCTGACCGGCCGGTACCCGCAGCGGGCGGCGGCACCGCACTACTCGCAGTACCCCGACAACCTCTTCACCGTCCTCGGCGGCCTGTACGACGTCCGCGCCGAGGAGAGCATCACCCGGCTCTGCCCGCCCAGCCGCTGCGAGCAGCCGGTCAGCCCCGAGCAGGGGATGGGTGTGCTGATCCGCCAGGCGGGCGGGCTGCTGCGCCAGGTCACCGCCCCGGTCGACAGCCGCGTCGACCCGGAGGACTCGTACCGCGAGCAGACCCGCGCGGAGGCGGGCATCGACGCCGCCGAACCGGTGCCGGCGGACCCGAAGTTCCGCTGGGACAGCCTCGACGACAACCAGCCGGCCCGGTTCACCAGCTTCCTCGCCGGGCTCCGGCCGGCGCCCCGGCCCACCCTGCACTTCCTGCACCTGCTGATGCCGCACTCGCCGTGGGCGTACCTGCCGTCGGGGGCGCGCTACGACGCCCCGGCGGACCTGCCGAACGACGGCGACGGCTGGGCGGAACTGGCCCGCCGGCGGCACCTGGCGCAGCTCGGCTACACGGACCGGCTGATCGGTGAGACCCTGCGTACCCTGCGCTCCACCGGCCTCTACGACCAGGCGCTGCTGGTGGTCACCGCCGACCACGGCGTCAGCTTCACCCCCGGCGCCCAGGGCCGGGGCATGGGCGCCATCCGGACCGCCCCCGGCGAGGTCGCCTGGGTGCCCACGTTCGTCAAGACACCGGGCCAGCGCGCCGGGCGGATCGACGACCGGAACTGGCAGCACGTCGACCTGCTGCCCACCATCGCCGACGAGGCGGCCATCCGGCTCCCCTGGCCCGTCGACGGCCGGTCCGCCCGGCAGGCCCCGCGCGCCGAGGCGGGCAGGGTCTTCTACGACCGCCCCGGCCAGCCGACCCCCATCACCGGCGGCGTGCCGGCCCCGATCGCGCCGCCCGCGCCCCATCCCCTGGTGGGCACCGCCGTCGGCGACCGCCCGGCCGGCGGCACCGCCCGCGTCGCCGACCTGGCCGCGTTCGACGCCGTGGATCCGGACACCGGGCGGCTGCCGGCCGCCGTCTGGGGCGACGTGCCGGACGACGTACCCGACGGCACAAGGCTGGCGATCGCCGTCAACGGCCGGGTCGGCGCGGTCGTCCCGGTGGTGCCCCGCGACGCCGGCGGACGCCGCTTCGCCGCCCTGCTCGCCGACGACCGGCTCTTCCACGCCGGCGCCAACCGCCTCACCATCTACCGCGTCACCACCGACAACACCCTCCTCCACCTGACTCTCACCTGACCCGCGCCGTTCATCCCTCACCCCTCACCCGCCCCCTCGGGGCGCTCGCCGCCCGTCGCGGGTCACGGCGGTGGCGGCGGCGTCCGGTTCCGACCCTCCCGCCCCCGGCCTCCCTCCCGCGGCTCCTCGCGCGGCTCCTCCCGCGGCCGCCTCGCGCGGCTCCTTGCGCGTGATCATGAGGTTTGCGTCCTAGGTAAGCGCGTTCCCAGGCGCAAACCTCATGATCGCCAGCACCCGGTGCCGGTGCCGGGCGCCCGTGCCGGGGGCCCCGGGGGCGGGGCCCGGGGGCGAGGGCGGGGGGCGGTGTCGGCTCCGGCGCGTCCGGATTGCGCGGGTTTCCCGGCTCCCTGGTCGGGAAACGGGTGACGCATGCCTCACCGTCGAACCACGACAGGCGGTATCTCCTCGACCGTGATTACGGTAAAAGCGAAGGCAATTCAACGCAGATCTGCCGGCGAAGCGAGGGAACCATGACGGAAGTCAAGCTCGATCACCCCGGTGGGCAGCTTTCGATGCCGGTGCAATCCGCGGTCGAGGGCCCCGCCGGCATCGGGGTGGGCAAGCTGCTGAAGGAAACCGGGATGACGACGTACGACCCCGGTTTCGTCAACACCGCGGCCTGCTCGTCCGACATCACCTACATCGACGGCGACGCGGGGATCCTGCGTTACCGTGGGTACCCGATCGAGCAGCTCGCGGAGAAGTCCTCGTTCCTGGAGGTCTCCTACCTGCTGATCTACGGTGAGCTGCCGACCCAGCAGCAGTTGACCGAGTTCACCGAGCGGATCCGCCGGCACTCGCTGCTGCACGAGGAGATGCGCCGCTTCTTCGACGGCTTCCCGCGCGACGCGCACCCGATGGCCGTGCTCTCGTCGGCCGTCAGCGCCATCTCCACCTTCTACCAGGACAGCCTGGACCCGTTCGACTCCACGCACGTCGAGATGTCCACGGTGCGGCTGATGGCGAAGGTGCCCACCATCGCCTCGTACGCCTACAAGAAGTCGATCGGTCAGCCGCTGCTGTACCCGGACAACTCGCTGGGCTACGTGGAGAACTTCCTGCGGATGACCTTCGGCGTGCCGGCGGAGCCGTACGAGGTCGACCCGGTGATGGCCAAGGTGCTGGACATGCTGTTCATCCTGCACGCCGACCACGAGCAGAACTGCTCCACGTCGACCGTGCGGCTGGTCGGCTCCAGCAACGCCAACCTCTTCGCCTCGGTCTCGGCGGGCGTGAACGCGCTCTTCGGCCCGCTGCACGGCGGCGCCAACCAGGCCGTGCTGGAGATGCTGGAGAAGATCCAGGCTGACGGCGGCGACGTCGGGTCCTTCGTACGCAAGGTGAAGGACAAGCAGGACGGCGTGAAGCTGATGGGCTTCGGCCACCGGGTCTACAAGAACTACGACCCGCGCGCGGCGATCGTGAAGAAGGCGGCCCAGGACGTGCTCGGCCGGATGGCCAAGCCCGACCCGCTGCTGGACATCGCCGTGCAGCTGGAGGAGATCGCCCTCGCCGACGAGTTCTTCGTCTCCCGCAAGCTCTACCCGAACGTGGACTTCTACACCGGCCTGATCTACAAGGCCATGGGCTTCCCGACCAAGATGTTCACGGTGCTCTTCGCGCTGGGCCGGCTCCCCGGCTGGATCGCCCAGTGGCGCGAGATGATCAACGACCCGGAGACCAAGATCGGCCGCCCGCGGCAGATCTACACCGGTGCCCCCGAGCGGGCGTACACCCCGTTCTCGGAGCGCTGAGTTCCGGCCGTACCGACGACGAAGGCCGCCGACCCGCACCGGGTCGGCGGCCTTCGTCGTGTCGTGCTCCCGGCTCCGGTCAGCGCAGGCCGGCGGCGGCCAGCAGGTTGCCCTCGGCGATCGACGGCACGGCGCGACCGCGGGTCACCCGCTCGGCGGCGAACGACCCGGCGGTGGCGATCGCCGCGGCGTAGGCGGCGGCCGTACGCTGCGCGATGGCCGACCAGCCGTACCGCTCGTGCACCATGACGCGGGCCCGGCGGGCGAGCTGGCGGGCCCGCTCCCGGTCCGACAGCAGCGCGTCGACGGCCTCGGTCAGCCCGTCCGGGTCGTGCGGCCGGAAGGTCATCCCGGTCACCCCGGGCTCGACGATCTCGGCGAGCCCGCCGGTCGCGGCGACGGCCAGGGGCGCGCCGGCGGCGGCGCCCTCCAGGGCCACCATGCCGAACGGCTCGTAGATGCTCGGCACGGCGAAGCAGTCCGACGCGGCCATCACGGCGGGCAGATCGGTGCCGCCGAGGAAGCCCGGGAGGCTGACCGTGCCGCCGAGGCCCAGGCGGTGCACCTCGGCCTCCAACTCGCCGCGGTACGGCCCGTCGCCGACGATGACCGCACGTAGCCCGGGGTGCCGCTCGCGCAGCCGGGGCAGCCCGGCGATCAGGTGCTGCACGCCCTTCTCGTAGACCAGCCGGCCGGCGAAGGTGACCAGCGGCCCGTTCCCGGCGAAGCGGGCGCGGGCCTGCGCCACCGCGGCGGCCGGCACCCGCCAGCGGTGGGGCTCCACGCCGTTGGGCACCACGTCGACCCGGCCGGCCGGCACGCCGAACAGCCCGGTCACCTCGTCGCGCATGTAGCCGGAGCAGACGATCACCCGGCCCGACTCGCCGGCCAGCCAGTGCTCCACGCCGTGGATGGTGCGGTTCATCTCCTCGGGCAGCCAGCCCTGGTGCCGGCCGGCCTCGGTGGCGTGGAT